>JADFOU010000198.1 GCA_022562655.1 candidate division TA06 bacterium | reverse complement strand
TGTCCTGCCATCCCTTGCGGAAGGGCTCCCCAACGCCCTGCTGGAGGCCCAGGCGTGCGGGCTGGCCTCGGTGGTCACTAGGGTTGGTGGCAACTCGGAAATCGTGAGTCACGGCGAGAATGGCCTCGTCGTGGAGGCGGGGGACGCTTCGGGGCTGGCGTCCGCCCTAACAACACTGATCGATGATCCAGCATCCCGGGCCACGATGGGTCGGTCCTTGATCTCCGAGCCGTAGTACGGCTCCATGTCATGAAGCTCGTCGCCGGTCACGACGCCAAAAACGCCCCGCATCCTCCGGGCCCGCGAGGAGAAAGATCCCTCCGAGGATGAAAAAGATTATTCCAAATAAAAGAAAAAGTTTACCGAAAAAACTGAAACCGATCATCTTCAAAGTAGCAGTCTGCACTTGTCCGATTCGGACCACTGCTTTCTGCCAATGAATTTTCTGATGTTACTGCTGCTCCTCATTTTCTCCTTCTACATCACTTTCTATACTTTCAAGATAGATGTCAACGATCTTTTTCGCTTCTTCAAAGTCCTCTTCGAGAACCCGAACCTCTCCCCAACCTGGCTTAATCGTACCACTGACGCCGGGATACATGGGAATCTGATAGGATTGGATCATTGCCTCAAAACCCTCTTCTTTTAAAAGGGAGTGAATGGTGATCGCTGAAAACTCATCGGGAGCCTTGAAGACAGCCTTTATTCCCATTCAGTAAATCAATTGATCATCCGATTAATCCGTTTAATCCGCTGAAATGATTCCAAAAATGCATTTGGAATTTAACTGCCACTGCCGGTTCTTTTTATATACTTTCTCCTGCTACTGCCACTGATCTTTCCTACTTTTGTCGTGACTGCTACTGTTCCTGCTACTGCCACTGGTTAAAAAATCCTCTCCTGCATTTGCTTCTCCACCCCCAAATGTTTATAAGCCAGTTCTGTCGCCTCTCGACCCCGGGATGTTCTTTTGATAAAGCCTTCCAAAATCAAATAGGGCTCAAAGACCTCCTCAATCGTATCCGGCTCCTCTCCTACAGCGACAGAGATGGTGTTGAGCCCTACGGGACCTCCGTTGAATTTGTGGATGAGGGTTTCTAAAATCTTCTTGTCCATCTCATCAAACCCTTTCTCATCCACCTCTAACATGGTGAGGGCGTGGCGGGCAATTTCCAGTGTAATTTTTCCCTCTCCTTCGACTTGAGCAAAATCCCGAACCCTCCGCAAGAGGCGATTGGCAACTCTGGGGGTCCCCCTCGCTCTCCGAGCAATCTCCAGAGCCCCCTCCTCATCCATCTCAACCTCCAGGATCCTTGCCGAACGGAGGATGATCTGATAGAGATCTTCAGGAGAATAGAAGTCAACCCGAGTGATCATTCCAAATCTGGATCGAAGGGGGGAGGTGAGAAGTCCAATCCGGGTTGTGGCTCCTATCAGGGTGAAAGGACTTAGAGAGAGATGAATGGAACGGGCGCCGGGACCTTTGTCTATGAGAATATCAATATGGAACTCCTCCAAAGCTGGATAGAGATACTCCTCCACAACCCTATTCGTCCGATGAATCTCATCAATGAATAGAACCTCTCCCTCCTCGAGTTTCGTAAGAAGACCCGCCAGATCAGCAGGACGTTCTAATATGGGACCTGATGTAACCTGAATCCCAACCCCCAACTCCCGTGCAACAATATGGGCGAGAGTGGTTTTCCCCAGGCCCGGAGGACCAAAGAAGAGGAGATGGTCCAGAGACTCTCCACGACCCTTGGCTGCACGGATAAAGATGGAGAGATTCTCCTTCAGTCGTTCCTGACCGATGAACTCCTCAAACCTTTTCGGTCGGAGAGTCCGGTCGAACTCTAATTCATTCTCAAGGGGCTGTGGGGTTGTAATCCGTTCTTTCATGAAAAATAGACTTTTGACTTTGGACTATGGACTTGAGTCTAACGTCTAAGGTCTAATGTCCATAGTTTGAATTTACAGTTTTTTCAGAGCTTCTCGGATAATCTCCTCTAAGGGTCTCCCATTCGGTTCCACTCTTTCCAGTGCTTGCCTTGCCTCCTCTGGTTTAAAACCCAAAGTCAGGAGAGCCTGAAGAGCCCCTTCCATCTCACTGGAGAGACCCCTTTCATCTTCCCGGAATCGGTCCCGGAGTTCAAAGGTGATCCGCTCTGCCGTCTTCTTCCCAATGCCATGAATGGTGGAAAGAAAGTCTTTATCTCCACGAGCGACAGCAGCTTTGAATTGTTTCACGGATGTGCCGGAGAGAATGGAGAGAGCACTTTTGTTCCCAATGCCTGAGACACTGAGAAGAGAAATGAAGAGATCTCGTTCAACCGGTGTGGAGAAACCGTAGAGCTCCATATGGTCATCCCGCAGAGTAAGGTGGGTAAGGATTGTCACCTTCTCCCCCACATTTCCCAATGTCTCAAAAGTGGAGAGAGGGATTTTCGCCATATAGCCCACCCCTCCCACATCAATAAGAGCACTTATAGGGCTTTTCTCAACCAATTTTCCCTTCAAATAAGAGATCATTGCTTATATCGGTAATTGGTGATTTGTAATTGGTACTTGATTTACCAATTAAAGAGAATGGAAATTGGAATTTAGACAATGAATTACTTCTCTCCACTTTTATGTAACGAATAACCAATTTCAATTTACCAATAACTATGTTTTTGTTGGTTTATTTAAATAACAGAGGGCACAGGCCAGGGCATCGGATGCATCCAATGGTTCTGGCAATTCACTCATCTGGAGAAGGGATTTTACCATAAATTGGACCTGTTCTTTGGATGCCATCCCTCTCCCAACCACACTCTTCTTGATCTCCAAAGGTGAGTATTCTACAATGGAGAGGCCGGAATCGGCGGCGGCAAGGAGGAGGACCCCTCGAACATGTCCCAAGAGGATAGCTCCCTTTGCATCTTTATTATAGAAAAGGGTCTCAATTGCGTAAACCTCCGGATGATAGGTTTGTATGAGTCTACGGATTTTGTGATAGACGGTTTGGAGGAGGGGTGGAAAGGTAGGAGCGGAGGGGAGTTCCACCCTTCCGAACCGAATGAGTCGAGCCCTCTTTTTTGACCCTTCAATGAGACCGAATCCGATCCCTTTGAGACCGGGATCAACTCCCATTATGACCATTGTTACACTGTAGACTTTGGACTATGGACTAATGACTCTAGTTAAATGTCTAAAGTCTAATGTCCAATGTCTGGTTTATCTATTCTACAATTCCAACCATCATCTCTTCTGGAATGTCGAAGTTGGCATAGACCTTCTGGACATCCTCCTGTTCTTCCAAGCTCTCTACCAGTTTCAAGACCTGCTGAGCTTGTCTCCCTTCTATCTTAACCGAAGTTTGGGGATTCCGGGTAATTTCAGCATTGGCATAAGAAATCCCGTTCTCTTCTAAGGCTTTCTTTATATCTTCAAGAGCATTGAGGGGAGAGAGGATCTCAAAAGACCCGTTGTCGGATTGGAGATCTTCAGCCCCTGCTTCAAGGACGATTGCCATCAAGGCTTCCTCATCGCAACCCGATTGGGATACGGTAACGATTCCCTTCTGCTGGAAGATCCAGACGACACAGCCTGTATTCCCCAGACTTCCACCATGGTTTGAAAATATATGTCGTATGTCTGACGTAGTTCGATTCTTATTGTCTGTCAAGGCTTCGACTAAAATGGCAACCCCTCCGGGTCCATATCCCTCATAACTCACCTCTTCATAGACTACTCCTGGCAATTCTCCTGTTCCCTTTTTTATCGCCCGTTCAATATTTTCCAGGGGCATATTGGCTCCCTTGGCTGCTGTTATGGCAGTCCGAAGGCGAGGATTTCCGTCTAGATCCCCCCCTTCGGCTCGAGCAGCAACGGTGATCTCACGGATCAGTTTGGTAAAGAGTTGCCCCCTCTTGGCATCCGTTGCCTGTTTTTTTCTCTTTATTTGCGCCCACTTGGAATGTCCGGACATAGAACCCTCGTAGTTTTCAGTTGTAGACAGTCTTAAAAACTAACAACTAAAAATTTAACAGATTTTCTTCAAAAAAGCAAGGAAAAATTGAAGCGGTTTATTCTACCTTCTTCTCTTTTCGGAATTTGAAAATTTTATTCTCCTACCCTTCGGTAGGTCAACCGTCCTCGGTTGATCAAGACAAGCGAAGACACTTTTCCCATCAAGATTCGAAGAGTACCGAACACAAGCTTGTAAAATAAAACAAGGGCAATTCGTTCATCGCCCTTGCTTCTTTTTGAGTCCTGTCAAATCCGAGAATTATGGTAGCCTCACGATTCCTGAGATTTTTAACTACTGAAGGAGGATCAGTTTCTTTGTGGCGATGTAGGGGTTTAATTCATCAAGCCCTCTGGCTGTAAGGCGATAGAAGTAGATCCCACTGGCTTGATCTTTCCCCTCCCACTGAACTTGATAGACTCCTGGCTCTTGTCGCTCATTCACCAGAGTCTCCACCAGCCTCCCGGAAATATTGTAAATTGTCAGGCTAACTGGAAGTTTCTCTTCTCCACTGATCCCTAACCCCTGACCCCTGACCCCTGCAAGGATGTAGCGGATGGTAGTGGTAGGATGGAAGGGAT
>JADFOU010000006.1 GCA_022562655.1 candidate division TA06 bacterium | reverse complement strand
CGATGTGAGGAGAATATGAAAGATAAAGGAGTTTCATTGTCTGATTCGATCACCGTGGGAATTATTCTCATAGTCTTAGGAATGATTGCAATTCCTCATGTAATGGCGGGAAGGACAAAAGCCCGAGATGCACTCGTCAGAACCAATATGCACACTATTCAACTGACAGCAGAGCATTTCGCCACTCTGGCGAATGGTGGTTATCCTGTTCAACTCTGGACAGAAGTGCAGGATGTCTGCTTAAAATGCACGGGAGATGAAAGGAAAATTGCCAGTTGGCTATTAACTCCTTATGATGCATACTCCCTTATTGAGGATGACTTCATTAATCCCTTTATTTCATTCAATAACGCCCTTGCCAACGACGATGCAGCAAAAGTCAGTGGGACAGTCCATTATTTCGACTATGGGGCATCGGGAAATAGAGCCCAGGGGTACAGCATCCGAGGGGTTGGGGAAGACGCAACAAGATATATGTCCCTCGTTCTCATTTCATATCGTTGATCACAAAATATAGGGTCTCAATCCGTATAGGATTCGAGATCAAAACTACATTTTATACTTTACAAATTGAAAGAAACCCAGGAAGAAGAAGTGGCTATGGCAAACTCCGCTGCTTATATGATGACAGGGCCTGACCCCTTACAAGTACAATGAACCAGAGAACGCTCAAAGGAGAAGTTCATTTAGAAGGAATTGGGCTCCATACGGGTGAGAAGGTAAAGGTCACATTCTCCCCCGCTCCTCCAAATTCAGGGATTCGCCTCCGGAGAACAGACCTCCGAGATGGACCCGAGATCCCTGCCCGAATAGAGTTTGTCACATCCACCCACCATCGAACGGCCATCGGACAGGGGAAGGCCGAAATCCAGAGTGTTGAGCACCTCCTCTCTGCTCTCTATGGCCTCGAAGTTGACAACATTCTGGTGTTGGTGGATGGACCAGAACCTCCGATTCTCGATGGAAGTACTCTCCCCTATGTCGAAGCCCTACTGGAAGCAGGTATCGCGGACCAGGGGGTTGCCCGAAAAACGTGGCGGATCGCAACCCCCTGCTTCTATTCGAATGACGGGGTGGAAATCTTCGCCCTTCCACAGAAAGGACTCAAGATTTCTTTCACCATCGCCTATGACCATCCCTTCTTAAAGACCCAATTCGCCTCCTTCCCCATCACTCCAGAAATCTTTCGAAAAGAGATCGCACCCGCAAGAACCTATGGATTTGAGGACTGGGTTGAAAGGCTACGGATGGAGGGGTTGATTCGGGGAGGAACTCTTGAAAATGCCATCGTGATTGGTGAAAAGGGGATCCTGAACAAAACTCCTCTTCGCTTCGAAGACGAATTTGTCCGTCACAAGATCGGTGATCTCCTTGGAGATCTTGCCCTCCTGGGCGTCCGGGTAGAAGGTCATATTATTGCCATCAAATCAGGACACGAGACCCATGTAGAATTCATGAGGAAATTGAGGGAGGCTATCCAAATGCAGGATGAAAAGGGTGGATTCGATATCGATGAAATTCTCAAATGGATGCCCCATCGCTATCCATTTCTCTTGGTAGATCGGATCCTTGAACTCTCAGAGAATCGGGTTATAGGAATCAAGAATGTCACCATCAATGAACACTTTTTTCAAGGTCACTTCCCAGGACAACCGGTCATGCCGGGGGTACTCATTATTGAGGCGATGGCTCAAGTGGGGGGATTTCTTCTACTCCACCGGGTGGAAAATCCAAAGAATAAACTGGTCTATTTCTCTCGAATCGATAAGGTCAAATTCCGGAAACCTGTACGTCCGGGAGATCAACTCCGCTCTGAACTGGAGATGATACGATTTCGGAAGGGACTCTGTATCATGAAGGGAAAAGGATTTGTTGGGAATGAAATCATCGCGGAAGGGGAGTTCACTGCCGTAGTTGTAGAAAAAAAATGACCCATATTCACAAGACTGCCATCGTCCATCCCAAAGCGAACCTGGGAGAGGGAGTTGAGATCGGACCGTACTCCATTGTTGGAGAAAATGTTGTCATTGGTGAGAAGACCACGATTAGCTCCTCCTGTCTGATAGAGGGGTGGACGACCATTGGAAAGGAATGCCGCATCTTCCACGGTGCCGTCATCGGGACACCCCCTCAAGATGTGAAATACAAAGATAAAACAAGCTATTGCAGCATTGGAGATCGAAATATCTTTCGGGAATATTCCACAACCCACCGGGCAACAGGTGAAGGAGAGACGACCCGGATTGGAAATGAAAACTTCATTATGGCTTATGTTCATATTGCCCATAATTGTGAGATCGGCTCAGGCGTAGTCATTGCCAATGGAGCCACACTGGCAGGCTATGTCCTGGTGGAAGACAAGGCCTTTATCAGCGGGCTCTGCCCCGTCCATCAATTCGTCCGGATTGGAACCCTCTCCTTCATTGGTGGAGGATACCGAGTTCCTCAGGATCTGGTCCCTTATATGATGGCGACTGGATATCCCCTCCGAACGACCGGTCTCAATCGTGAAGGTTTGAAACGGAACGGTATTGTAAACGGTACCCGAAAGACCTTGAAGGAGGTCTACCGGATTCTCTTCCGCTCCGGATTGAATACCTCTCAAGCCCTCTCAAAAATCGAAGAGGATTTCCCCCCCCTTCCAGAAGTCCAGCACATACTCCATTTTATCAAATCCTCCAAGCGGGGAATCACCAAGTAACCCCTGGGAATCGTGAATGAAGAACGGTGATTTGAGAATTGTGAATTTTTCATTCATCATTCAATATTCATTATTCACTATACTTTCAGTTCTTGCCTGTCAGAGCAGCCGTGAGGCTGCGGGGAGAGAAGACAAGGTGATTGTGGTCTGTGAAGACCTGGAATGGAGAGAACTGGAAAGCCTCATCTCTGAAATCCTCGAAAAGGAGGAGCCTTTTAGCCTTGAAGGGAGAAACTTCTTTGATGTGGAAAGGATAAGACCCAATGATTTTGATCTATATCGCTATCGCAAGAACCTCTTCCTGATGGGTGTTCTGGAGACGACTCCCCTCATCAGTCAACTCTTGACAGGGGAGGCTCAGGAAGAAGTTCTTTCAAAGAAAGCCCAGGTCTTTGAAAAGAGAGATGCCTGGGCAAAGGGACAATCCATGCTCATCGTGACGGCGGAAAACCAAGACGCACTTATCAACATTCTGAAGAGTCATGGTGAGATTATCCATCGGTTCTTTGTAGGGGAGGTCTCAAAACGGACGAGAGAAAGGCTCTATCATGATGGCTTTGAGGTCGATTTAGCCCTTCGATTTAAGCATTCCTATGGTTGGTCTATCCATGTACCGAAGGGGTATAAGATCGCACGGGAGGATTCCAGCGGTCGGTTTGTCCAATTGATCCGCCACTTCCCCGACCGCCTCATCTCAGTCTACTGGGAGAAGATAGACGAGCGGAGTGCCGAACTCCGAACTCCGAATTTCGAATTCCGAATTCCAGATGAGGAGGAATGCCTCAATCTGCGAGATAGCCTAGCACTAAAATATTTTGAGGGAGATCAAGTGACCCGTGAAAGGGTTCAGTCAGAGGAAGTCAATTTTCAAGGAAGGAAGGCACTTCGGTTGATGGGCTACTGGGAGAATGAGGAGAAAGTAATGGGGGGACCTTTTCTTGCCTATTGTTTTATTCAGGGAGGGCGTCTCTATCTCCTCGACTTCCATCTCTTTGCCCCCGGGAAGAAGAAATGGCTCTATCTACTGCAACTGGAGGAGATTTCGAAGACCTTTGAGGTTGAGGACATCCTCCATGGAGAGAGAACCCTTGGTGGTCCCAATGATATTCCCTAAAGGAAGGGATAGCCCTTGACAGAATGGACACTTCAGCCAGGGGAGATCACTCGGGGGAAGTCCCTCCCATCTCCCGATCTCCTGTACAATGCACCCCTCCACCCATCGTTTCTTTCCACAGAGCAGACAGAGATACTTCACTTCTAAAAAGGCAGGTGAGAGTTGGGCCATGATAGCCTCCTTTCTCACCCTATAGAGTAGCAAAAACCATGCCAAGCTTTGAGACCCTAAAAAAGAGGGGTGGGGAGGCTGAAATTTTGCCAAAAAGTGGAGGTTTTTCTTTTTGATGGGTGCCGAAGGAGGGAATCGAACCCCCACGGCCCGAAGGCCAACGGATTTTGAGTCCGTCGCGTCTACCGGTTCCGCCACTTCGGCAGATTTTCCTGATTTACTTCCAAGCTGCATAGTCCAGGAATGCGTCCAAAGCAATCTCGTTTAATGCTCTCTTTAACGCTACATAGGCAGCGTTTCTTCCTGGTAGTTGATAGGAAACTTTGAGTCTACTCACTGTTGAAAATCCGCTTTCCAATAATGTTCGTTTCAGGGTTTTGTCCGAGAAGAATGTTCGGTGATAGAGGGGGTGGTTTCCACCCCCCCATTTGCTCCGAGATAACATGAATTTAAGGCTGTACAAATTCGGTACCTCAATAAAACATACACCTTCCTCCGCAAGCAACGCTCCGATCTTCTGTAGTTCTTCGAACGGGTCAATAAAATGCTCTAAAACGTGCCATAGTGTAATTACGTCGTAAGCTTCCGATGCGGCCCTTAACTCGTCCAGAGTCTTTACAGTGACAGGGAGTCCAAAAGCACTCCTGGCGTACTGGACTGCATTCTTGGAGACATCAATGCCTATTACCTTGAAGCCATGGTCCCGCGCTAACTTCATGAAATATCCTCGTCCGCAACCGATATCGAGCAAATTGCCACGGGGCTTTGCTTTTTTAACCAAAGCGATTCTCTGCTTGTTGATTGCGAAGATTTCTGCAAGGCTAACAACCTGGGAGTCGCTCCGATAATCCTCAGCATTGGGTGCTACGCCTTCGTAATAATTTTCATAGATCGAGCTTTTGTCAGGTGGATTTCCTAAATATACGAGGGAGCACGCTATGCATTTTACGACTTTGAATGGCTGTTCAACATACTTGACTTGAAAGGATGTACTTCCGCAGTTCGGACAAGATCTTATCGGTTGCATATCAGAACAGCCATTCATCAAATGAATCCCTCAACCAAAGAGGTCAAAAGGAAATATACCGAATTCCAGCGCGACTTTCAACCCCAAATTTCCATCTCCGTGATTCGTAACTCGAAACATGAACTTTGAAATTTGATTCACCCTTTTGGAAGGGAATAAAGGATAAATTTTGAGTTCTCGTAAACATTCCTCAAGTTTAATTCCTTCGGCTTTTCTGTAATGACATAGGTCACACTGTATTTTCTTCCAATCCTCACAAAATTCTCTTCCCGGTACAAATTGTAACTTTCTTCTTTTGGCTTTTTGTAGTTCTCTTCTGTGATTCCAAAATCCTGTATTCTTTCCCACAAAAGTACTGCAAATTCCGGGTCTACCAAGGTCCAAGTGCCATCATACCATTCTCCCACGATCCCTCTTTTTGCTGTAAACCCGAAACCCACTCTGATAGATAGGTGTGAGGAAGACCGCGTCTCGAGACGTGTGCTCCATGCTCCACTTTTGAATCTCTCGCCAATCCTGATCCTGCAATTTAATTTTAGAATTCTCCGAGAAGCCCTGTTATCACGGGTCAAGATTGCACCGATTTTGAGAAAGAAATATGATGCAAAACCTAAAGAGAGAAGATAGCCGAGGAGAAAGAGAATCTCTAAAGATTTCTCAGTAGGTTTAGAAATTCTATGAGTTTGTAGAAATAGGGATACTGATATGAGAAGGCATGACGGAAGAGATCGGTGGGAAAGAGGGTTGGATCCTTGGAGAGTTCTCAGATCGGGATCTCAATCACATGATCATTGACTCCAAAGGAATATCCTTCTACAAAATGATGGAGAATCAAGAGAAGAAAAACCCAGAGGAAATCTCCTTTATCCCCTCTGGCTAACCAGTTCTTCATACACTTTTACCGTTTCTTTCGCTACCCTCTCCCAGAGAAAATTCTTGTGGATGTGTTCTTTCAAGCGATCGTCCCTTTTTTTGTTTAATGCCCTCACAATTCCGTTATTGATCGACCTTTCTGATTTCGGATCCACATATTCAGCAAGATCTTCAAAATATTCTTCTGTCCCTCCATATGGTGTGATGACGACCTTCGCACCGGCCAATCCAGCTTCCAAGGCTGCGATTCCTGGTGTCTCAAATAGAGATGGGAGGACAAAAACTTCGCAGGCGGCATAGGCAGACTCCAAAAGGGGTGAGTCATTTTCCAAACTGGGAAGGATTAAGATGTTTTTACTTTTACGTGCCTCTTCCAGACAGAGATCCGAATAGGAACCCTTGACGACGGGACCTATGAGGACAGCGGGATGGTTGATCTTTTTTAGAACCTTCACGAGTCTCAAGGTGTTCTTCCTCCCCGATCCGATATGACCCACATAGAGGATGAAATTCTCAATGCCATGTCTTTTTTTAAATAGGGAAGGATCTGCAGAATAGAATCTTTCTTCGACTCCATTCGGAATAACCCTGATTTTATTTTCTGGAACACCCAGCCCCTTTTGGAGAAGAAGAGCCTCCCTCTTGGAATTCGGTAAATTCATATCAGAAAGCTGGCACAATTCTGAAGTGTACATGTGTCCCAACCGAATGCTCTTCACCCGGCTGAGAACCTTTCCGAAGGTGTGTATCCCTGCAAGGACTCGAGGGCTGTGTCTGCTGAAGAAAACTGGAGAGACAACCATTTTCAGACCCTGTTCTTTCATCATGGTACCCAAAAAATGTGTCGAGAGATTTGCCCAGAAGAGATGGAAAAGATCGAATTTCTTTGAATCGAAAGGTTCCCATCCGTTGAAGAGTTCAACCGCAACTCCCATTTTTTCCAAATATTTCTTTGTGTTCAGTATTTGTGTGAGGAGACCTCCAACTTGATGGAAAGGAACAGGATTGGCTCCAAACAGAATTCTCATCACTCCTCCCGATGGGCAATACAAAAAATCCATCTCCCGAAGTAAAGACTGGGAAAATGAGTATAGAGATGTACAGAGACCCGCCTGAGAAAGGGTAACCCCAACACCTTGGTGTAAACTTTGCTTACTTTTAGCCCTTCACTGTTCAATAAAGCGGTGAGAGAAAGTGGGGTGAATTCACGGAGATGAAGGGGATCATACGTGAAATCCCGACCCAAGATTCGAGACTTCAATTTGAAGAGAAATGCCCATTGGTTTGGCGTGGAAAGGACGATGCGCCCATGAGGCTTTAAGAGTCGCTTCACTTTCGCCAATACTTCAGGGAGATCGGAAAGGTGTTCAATCACTTCGATCATTACAATCCCATCATATTCTTCTTCTTTTTCGAAGTGGGAAATATCTTTCACATCAAAAGGAATCTCTGGATATTTGATTCTAGCGACTTTAATCGCCTCCCTGTTGATATCAATCCCTCTCGGATTTGTTGTGAATCTCTTCTTCAAGAAGAAACAAAACTCGCCTGTGTTACACCCGATATCCAGGATCTTCTCATCCTTTTGGGGATTTAGAAGACGAGCTACTTCTCTGTACTCCCAGTTATCAGGGTCTTTCTCATGATCCCTTGCATATTCGAAGCCATATTCTTTCCATCTTTCTTTGCGGGTTTTGACGAACGGATCCATAAGTATTATTTAAAACCCCTTTCTCCGATTTTGATAGAGCCGACTCACCCACTCTCTTAAGAAGAGCCTCCCTTTCCCTCTCTTCGTCATAAGTCTCTCGTCATTGAATTCAATACTTGGCCTGGAGGGTTCCCAATGAATATCTTTCAATGCTATCCCTTGATTCCATGGAACCCATGCCTCCTGTCCTTCAGGAGCACAAATATGAAAGAACAACTGGCTATCGGAATAGCTGGAGTGAATGAATAACTGGTCGTTTTCCAGACCTATTGAGTACTCTGCCCTTTCCCTGACTTTCCACCATCTCATAAAAGATGAAAAATTGGTCATCCAGAGACCCTCCTTCTCCTTTCCATAATGGATCATAAAATCGATCGCTTCTTTGTATCCCTGTTCTGGATGACTGTATAAGAATAGAGGTTCATTCTGACTCCATTTTTGATCGATTACCTTGCGGTAATAGTCTATCATCTCTTCTTTACGAAAACGAGCCAATCGCAAATTTCCAATGGAGACAGGATGGATGGGTATTTGAAGAACCTTAGAGAAATGATTTCCAATGACTGGATAGAAAGGGAGATCATCATAGTTCAGGGAAAACTCTGAAGAGTATTCAAAACCCAATTCCTCCAAGACATGACAAAGATTTTCATTCCACATCCCATAGGGAGCGGCAAACCCTATAGGATGAATACCATTTTCTTTGAGGAGATCCCTCGCCTTTCGAATGTTCTCAAAGTTTCTTTCAAAATCAGGGAATATCTTGTGGACATAACAATGTACGCCCATCTCCTGTCCATGCTTCTCCATTTGAGCAATTTTATCAAGAATCCTCTCCTGATGTTTCACATTGATGAACCAAGATATGCTCATCCTTTGATTCCGCGCAATCTCATAGATCTTGAGAAGATCTCTGCTCTTCGAAAGATCTGTATCCATCCTGAGGACCAAGGCATTTTTATATCCATCCGGGTAATAGAAAAGATGGCAATAGGGAAGACCTCTTCGATGGAAAAGATCTCGAAGGCAGCTAGCAACAAGCCTCCTGACCTCGCCCTTGGAGACGAGAGAGACCCTTTCATCTGGAAATTTTTTCGCCCTTTCAAAATAAAATGCTTTCCTTTTTGTTCGAGTATCCGTGAGGGCTTGATGAACATCAAATGGCAAAGCGAGGACATACCCCTTACCTTTGGAACCAAAATAGATTGCAGATTCCTTTCCATTGATTCTTCCGAACCGGGCCTCTCTGCACCGGTATCCTTTCATATCCAGATCGATGAATGAGAGATTCTTCCATAGGGATTCCTGGGTTGGCTGAATGAATGCAATTCTGCATGGTTGGCAATGGATGTTAATCATCTGGCTCAAAGTCTGTATCTCCGACAGAATGGCACCTCCTTCAATGAGATATTGTTGTACGACCGCCCTTTCATCTCCCTGTAGTGAATGGTTGATGATCAAAACGCCAAAATCTTCGGGCTCAATCCTTTTTCGAAGATTGCAGATTTGATGGGAAAGACCTTCCTGCTTCAATAACTGAATCCAACCCAGTTCTTCCTTGAAAAGTCCTATTGTTAGTTTTTGCATAATTATCTTCTCCTCAATATTGAAATTTCTTCAATGGCAAATCCTCGAATCAAAAAGAGGAGAATCGGATAGGTGATACACCCAACGAAGATTAAAAAAAGAGGATGAAGATCTCTCAAGAAATGGATAAGCAATCCCATCGAGATGGCTGCCAGGAAAGGTTTTGGGATGTATTTCCAGAATTGGATCTGTACGATTTTTTCAAACTGAATGACCATGAGTGCGAACATTATCCCTTCAGAGAATAGTTTGACCCATGCTGCGCCAACCAATCCATAGAGAGGGATGATCACAAGATTGAGTAAAATATTTGCGATTGTCCCGATGGTTATGGCGAAAGTATATTTTTTTTCTCGACCACATCCAATAAGACCGAAACCATAGACACTGGTAATACTGGACAAAGTCACTACCCAGATCAAAATTTGAAAGACAAAAACTCCTTTTTCATATTGAGAACCGTAGACGAGGTTCATAATGGGAGAGGCGAGGAGGGTTCCCCCTACACCGATGGGAAGAACAAGAGAAACAATTATCTTCGCGTATCTTTTCAGCAATATTTTTAATTTCTCCTGGGACTCTTGATAATATCGCACAATCAAGGGGAATAGCGTTTCTGTGAAGATTCTATCCAGTAGGAGAACAAAAAAGACAAGTTTGTAAGCCGCACTATACCACCCAACGGATTCATCTCCCTTGAAGAATCCGAGGAGAAGGGTATCAAAATAGAGATAGATTTGAATCATTATTGCAGCGAGACCCAGGGGAAGAGATTTCTTGAGAAGAGGAAGGAGAAGGGAAGGATTGAATCGGAGACGAATTGTTCCGAACCGTTTCCGGAATATGAAAATTAGGAAAAGGGAGGCTGCAATATTTCCAATTAGCCAAAAAAGGGGGACCCATAAGATCTTCTGGGAACCCTTCACAAAGAGGAATACCAGAGGGAGATAGAAAAAGAAGACAGAAAGGCGGCTTATCCCGATGTATTCCATCTCTTCAATTCCTTGATAAAACCATTCCAGAAGAAAGACCTGAGCAAACAGTGATAGAGAATAGAAGAAAATCAAAACCTTCGTATCTTGAGACTTGGGAAGGAAAATGAGGAGGGAGAGTATCAGGAGAAAGGCGAATAAAGCAAGAAGAAGGCGAAGCACCACGATTGTTGGAAGATATTCTCCAATTTTTTCTTTCTTCTTAGCGACCTCTCGTGTTCCCAGAAGGAGAAGACCTGGATTGGTCAGAATCAGTCCGAAGGAAAAGACGGCCAATGCGAAGCTGATCTTTCCAAAGCCAGAAACATCGAGAATACGAGCGAGATAGACCGTAACCATAAAGCCGAGGAGACGGCTTCCAACAGAGCCGATGAGGAGAGAGGTAAAGTTTTTAGCCGATCTGATCATAGAGAACTTTTTGAAAACTTTCAAAACGCCTCTTCCACTCTCTCTCCTTTTCCACTCTCAATTCTGAAATCTTTCTTCTCAAATTCTCCAATGAAGAGAGAGAACGCCGGATCCCGTCTTCGATACCTTCAGGTGTATTCTCGACATGGATGGTACCTTGATGGAAATGCCGCTTCAAGAGAGGTAGGCTGGAAGTGATTAAGGGTCTTTCAACCGCAACGGCCTCGTATGCTCCACAAAGAAGGGTGTAAGGCCTTGTCGTGAGAGCCATGATAGCATCAGCATCTCGAAGAAGCTGGACATACTTTTCTTCTTCCAAAAAACCTGTAAATGTGATGTTTGATGGATAGGAGTTCCTCAGGTCACTTTTTACTTTTTTAAAATCCCCAGTAAGATAGAATTGAACTTTTTCTAACTTTTGTGCCGCTTGAAGGATCTCTGCAATGGGTTCATCTGGAGAGAAACTACAGATTACAACCAGGTTGAACTTTTGCCCTTTCTCTTTCTTTCTTAGAGAGATCTGAAATTGCGGAATCCGATCCTCGAGGATGAAGAAAGGGGTTCTCCAATTTTTTCCTATATACGATAGGTCTTCATTGTGAATGAGTACCGTAAAGGCGAATTTTGAAAAAAATCGATGCATCAGAATAAAAAAATGGTGATGGATCCTTTCAACGAGAAAAGTTATTGTATGAGAGTCAATAACATACTTTTTCCTATACCACATGGCATAGAGAAAGACAGGAAATAGGGAATAGATGGGAGGATTTTGTACGAATACGAAATCCGCTTTTTCCATTTTTAAAACTTTTAATGTTTTGATTGTGAGAAGAAAATATCGAAAAAATTGTGAAAGAATATTTTTCCTTTCATTATTAAAAAATACAATTTTTGCCTTAAGGCTTTTGGCTAGGGTTTCACTCCGACGGGTCGAAATCGACCAAACCAGAAAAACGTACTTCGCCTTTTTCTTCAACATCGATCTTGATTGAGATAGTGATACGGAACTGAAAAGTTTAAAACTTGATCAATATAAATCTTCTTCCTACTCTTCTTTGTATAAGACTTTGGATCCTTAAGTATGACAAAAAGCATCCCTGAATAGTGAACAAATTGCAGATACCTTGTCAGACGATCGTCTAAATGAATAATCCAAGAAGCCACTTTCTCATGAAGAATATTACGAAAAATTGGAATGAATAGATCAAAGCACCTTCTCAATACCTTTCTCATGAGGGTCCGTGAGTGTTTTCGGTAGTTATAATAAGGACCATGGGTGGCTTCTACCAAGATACAGGGAATTGTTAATAGGGAAGAATAGATCTTCTCCGTCTTAATGTCATATTGATTCCCTTTTAGAAAATCGAAGGAGTTATTATTGAAGCGATGGATATGACTCGCCATGATTTGATTCTGCCGATTCTGTTGGACGAATTGCTCGGATTCATGGGGAAGAGTAAGGATAACAGCCTTTTTAGAAATCCTTATAAGTTCATCGAGGGCTTTTTTCCAATTTGTCACATGTTCTAATGCTTCACTGCATAAAACAATATCAAAAGAATGATCTGAATAAGGGAGTTGATGGATATCCGCGGTGTCTGAAGAAATTTGGAAGATTTCTTCAGCTCTCTTACAGGCCTCCTCTGAGAGTTCGCAACTCTTGACGTTGACTCTGTAAATCCTTTTGATGAGAGCCGCTTTATACCCTTCCCCTCCTCCAACATCCAAAAGGGATTCGAACTGGATGTGTGAGAGAACGCGAAGGAGCCTGTATGTGATCATATATCGGAAAAGTATGGCGTGTTCACAATGCCCCTTTCTCAACCCATAGATAGGCTCATGAGCGATATAGATTTTATTTTCATCGACCCATAGGTATCTTTTATCTAACCACTTTTTTGTCTCTCTTGTATATTCGTCCATGCCTCGTCTGTTAAAGAGTCTTGTGAGTCTATCTCTGGAGATCTTCCCAAGGACTTGGGCTCACTTTTATTATAATCACGAGAGTTGAGAAGTAGAACCAATCCCTTTAAATTCAAGTATATTGCGAGATTCTGGAATCAATTTAATCTATCAAATTGATCACGAAAAATCAATAAAATTCTCCACAATCCCATAAAAGGATTCATGTTGACAGATAAGAGGTAGATATGGTAATGTATCTCCCAGTTGAGACGAAATTTTTCTAATCCCTTCATTCTTGAATTCCGAAAATTTTGTAAAACCTTCAGGAAAAAAGCATTTGGTCTCAAAAGTAAGGGTAGCTAACGAGGACCTTTTGAAAGATCTGAATCCTCCCCAGCGAGAGGCTGTGACTACTGGTGAAGGTCCCCTTCTTATTCTCGCTGGCCCCGGGAGTGGAAAAACTCGGGTCCTCACCCATCGCATTGCCTATCTCATTGAGAAAAGGAAGGTGAGTCCTTCCAGTATTCTTGCGGTCACTTTTACCAATAAGGCCGCCCGTGAGATGCGCGAGCGAGTAGAAAGACTGGTCGGCTCCGCCGTCCATGAAATCTGGATTGGAACCTTTCATGCCGTATGTGCCAGAATCCTTCGAAGAGACGGGGAGCCAATGGGTTTTACCAGGAATTTCACCATCTACGATGACGGAGATCAGTTGAAGTTGATTGAGAAGATCAAGAAGGATGAGAAATTCTTCGAAAAAGAATTCCACTCGAAGGCGATCCGGGAGAGAATCAATGGGGCGAAGAACCGCCTTATCCGACCAGAGGAATATCCCCAGGATGGAAGTCACTTCTCGGAAGTGGTTTCTTTGATTTACTCCCATTATCAGAGAAGACTTCAAGAGAATAATGCCCTTGACTTCGGAGACCTCCTGATGAAGACGGTGGAACTCTTTCAGAAATTTCCTGAGATCCTGAAGAGATATGCCACCCGTTTTCCTTACATCCTCGTAGATGAGTATCAGGATACGAACCATACCCAGTATCGCCTCATTCAACTCCTCTCCTCCCTGCATCGAAATCTATGTGTGGTGGGGGATGAGGATCAGTCCATCTACGGGTGGAGAGGTGCCGATATTCAGAACATCCTCGATTTTGAGAGGGACTTCCCTGAAGCCAAAGTCATCCGTTTGGAAGAAAATTACCGCTCTACCCAGACAATCCTGGATGTCGCCTCTGCGGTGGTGGCGAAGAACCTCCTTCGGAAGGGGAAGACCCTCTGGACGAAACGGAAGGGAGGGAAATCCATCACCGTCATGGAGAGCTTCGATGAGGAGGACGAGGCAAGACGGATCCTGGAGATCGTGATGAAGAAAGGGAGGCTTCGGGATCTTGCCATCCTTTATCGAACCAATGCACAGTCAAGGGCTCTGGAGGAGGCTTTTCGGAGGATGGGGGTCCCTTATATTATTATTGGAGGGATAAAATTCTATGAGCGGCAGGAGATCAAAGACCTGCTCGCCTACCTGAAGGTTTTTGTCAACCTTAAGGACTCCATCAGTCTAAAACGAATTCTGAATGTGCCCAAAAGAGGAATTGGGAGGAAGACGATAGAAATTCTAGAAAGTTTTGCAGATCACCAATCTATTCCCCTCTATTTTGCCATTGGAAGAGTGGACGAGATAGAGGCCCTTTCTCCTCGCGTGCGATCAACTCTGAAGGACTTCTATAAGATGAGTGAGAAATTCCGTAAGTCGAAGGAGAAGGTTTCTCTTCCATCACTCCTCTCACGCTTAGTGAAGGAGACGGGTTACACCACCGAATTGGAAAGGGAGGAAACAGCAGAGGCGGAGGCGAGACTCGAAAATGTGGCGGAACTTCTGATAGGAGTGAAGTCCTTCACAAAGCGATCTGAAGACACTTCTCTGGAGGCCTTTCTTCAAGAAGTCTCCCTCTTTACAGAGATTGACCGCTGGGATGAAGCGAAGGACGCAGTGACCCTCATGACCGCCCACAATGCCAAGGGACTAGAATTTCCCACCGTGATTGTGACAGGTCTTGAGGAGGGATTGTTTCCCCATGCTTCATCGTATGATTCCATAGAGGAATTGGAAGAGGAACGGCGTCTCTTTTATGTCGCCCTGACCCGGGCGAAGGATGAGGTCTTTCTCACCTATGCCCGAGGGCGGAGGCGTTATGGCGGAACCCTCTATACAAGACCCTCCAGGTTCCTTATGGAGATTCCCACTCCCCTACTGGAGGGAGATGTATCTGGAATCCCTCGAAGGATCAAGGTTTCCTCTTCTGATGACTTTTCGAACTTCTGATAATCTGAAGAATATAGATGGCCACCGGATTCATCCAATTTATTTTGTGGAATTGATTATCCGTATTATCCGCTTAATCCGCTGACGAAAATGGAAATCATTACGGAAGAAGAAGTGAGACATGTCGCCCGTCTGGCTCGCCTCGCCCTTTCTGAGGAAGAGGTGAAGAAGTTCCAAAGACAATTGGAGAAGATCCTCGAATATGTGGCAAAACTTAGGGAATTGAATCTGGAGGGGGTTGAACCCACCACCCATGTCATTCCCGTCGTGAACAGGCTGAGAGAAGATCGAGGGAAGGAATCCCTCTCCAAGGAAGAGGCTTTATCCAATGCGCCCAATACAGAGAAAGGCCATTTTAGGGTACCGAAAGTGATTGAATAAATTCCAGTAGCAGTCAGCAGTGGCAGTAGCACTCAACTTCTAATCTTTTTCCACTGCCACTGCTTCTGCCAACTGCCACTGTTTGTCATGGAACTCTGTGAACAATCCGCCTTTGTTCTTCATCAAATGCTTGTGTCGAAGGAAATCTCCTGCAGAGAGATCCTTCTTTCCCTCCTGAACAGGATCCACTCCCGCGATCTCAACGCCTATATCACCCTCTTTGAGGAGGAGGCTCTGAAGGAAGCTGAGAGGGTAGACCAACAGATCAAAAGGGGTGAAGATCTCTCACCGTGGACGGGTATTCCCCTGGCAGTCAAGGACAACATCTGTATTCAAGGGAAACCAACAACCTGCGGATCGAAAATCCTGACAAGTTTTCAACCTCCTTATGATGCAAGCGTCATTTCGAAGTTAAAGGAGAAGGACTGTCTCTTCATTGGAAAGACGAATATGGACGAATTTGCCATGGGCTCCTCCAATGAAAATTCCCATTATCATCCGGTTCGAAACCCCTGGGATCCCACTCGTGTACCTGGAGGTTCCAGTGGGGGTTCTGTAGCGGCTGTGGCCTCAGGACAGGCGATCTGGGCTCTCGGCTCGGACACAGGCGGCTCCATCCGACAGCCTGCCTCCTTTTGCGGAGTCGTAGGTTTAAAACCCACCTATGGAAGGGTATCCAGGTACGGTCTTGTTGCCTTTGCCTCTTCCCTCGACCAGATTGGACCGATTGCCCGGACTGTCCAAGACTGTGCACTCCTCCTGGAAGCCATTGCCGGCTATGACTCCCTGGACTCCACCTCCCTTGATCGCCCCGTCCCTCTCTATTCCACAAATCTCAAAAGGGAGATGCAGGGGATGAAGATGGGAATTCCAAGGGAGTTCTTCGGTGAGGGGCTCGATTCGAAAGTGGAGGAGAGGATCCGATTTGCCATCCACCAGCTGGAGGAAGCAGGCGTTGAACCTCTGGAGATCTCTCTCCCTCATACGGAATATGCCATCGCCACCTATTATCTTATCGCCACGGCGGAGGCCTCATCCAACCTTGCCCGTTATGACGGAGTTCGATATGGATACCGAACAAAAAGTTTCAGAGATCTTTACGAAATGCAGTCCAAAACTCGACAAGAAGGGTTTGGGGATGAGGTGAAGAGGAGAATTATGTTAGGGACCTATGCCCTCAGCGCTGGATATTATGAGGCCTATTACGGACGAGCCCAGAAAGCCCGGACCTTGATCAGACGGGACTTTGATCAAGCTTTTGAAAAGGTGGACTTCATCCTTACCCCCACAGCCCCCACCCAGGCATTTAAAATTGGAGAGAAAATCGAAGACCCTCTTCAGATGTACCTTTCAGACATTTATACCGTATCTCCTTCCCTTGCTGGTGTTCCTGCCCTCTCCCTCCCCCTGGATATCCCAAAAGATGGACTCCCCATTGGCCTCCAGTTCATTGGAAAAACCTTGGAGGAAGAGAAACTCCTGCAGATCGCCTTTGCATGCGAAGAGATGAAAATCCTTGACAATTCAATTTCTTCCTGATAAAGTAGGTAAGTTTCATTGAGGTCCTCAACAAGGAGAATTTTATGAAATATAAAAGGTCAACCGATGTCCCCATTCGAACCATCATCCCTGAAGGGGTACAGTTTACGGGTAGGATCGAAGGGAATACAAATATTCGCATTAATGGAAAATTTGAGGGGGAAATCTTATTGAACGGTGTGATTCTAATTGAAGAGAAGGGAGAGATTCAGGGAGAGATAAAGGGGAAGGTGGTCGCCATTGATGGGAAATTAGAGGGTCATATCTATGCTTCAGAAAAGGTGGAGATCGGGGCCAATGCGAGAGTGAAGGCAGATGTCCGGTGTCCTGTTTTTGTGATAGCGGAACAGGCCATCTTTGAGGGGTCCATCTTCAGCGATAGTGGAAGCGAGATTGAACCCACCCTTTTTGAGGAGAAACGGAAGCAAAAGTCCGAGCCTGAAGTTAAAGCCTCAGAGGGGTAGAATGGACTTTGAGGTGATGATCGGAGTGGAGGTCCACGCTCAACTCCTGACAAAGACCAAGATCTTTTGTGGGTGCTCCACAAATTTCGGGCGAAATCCCAACACCCAGGTCTGCCCCATCTGCCTCGGAATGCCTGGGGTCCTTCCTGTTCTCAACCAAGAGGCGGTGGAACTTGCAATTCGAGCAGCTCTGGCCTTGCACTGCAAGATTTTGAGGAGGGAAAGGTTTGCCCGGAAAGGATATTTCTACCCGGATCTCCCCAAGGGCTACCAGATCTCCCAATATGAAGAGCCATTTGCAGCAGAGGGCATCCTCTCCTTTGAGCGAAATGGTAATTGTAAAACCATCCGAATCAAACGGATGAACCTCGAAGAGGACGCAGGGAAGTTGATCCATGAGGAAGACAGAGGGAGCCTCGTGGATTTCAATCGATGCGGAGTGCCTCTTTTAGAGATCGCCACTGAGCCAGATTTAACCTCTCCAAAGGATACCCACACCTTCCTCGCTGAATTGAGGCAGATCCTTCAATATCTCGAGGTTTCTTCCGGAGATATGGAAAAGGGGCACCTCCGGTGTGAACCCAACATCTCCTTAAAAAAACCTGGACAATCGGAATGGGGTACCCGAACAGAACTGAAGAATCTCAACTCCCTTAAGGGTGTGGAAAAGGGACTTCTCTTTGAGATCAGGCGTCAGAAACGCCTCCTGGAGTCCGGTCAACCGATTCGGCAGGAGACTCTCCTCTGGGATGAAAAGAGAGAGATCGCCCTTCCTATGCGTGTAAAGGAGGAGGCAGGAGATTATCGTTATTTCCCGGAGCCCGACCTAGTCCCTCTCGTCATTGATGAAGAGTGGATTGAGAGAGTCAAGAGATCTCTTCCTGAACTTCCGGATGACCGAAAGAAACGGTTTGTGGAAACTTACAAAATACGTGAACAAGATGCCCAAACCTTAACGCTAACGAGGAGGTTGGCAGATTATTTTGAAGAAGTAGTCAAAATCCATTCCGATTTCACTTTAGCCGCCAATTGGATCATTACAGAGGTTCTGGGAATTCTGCACGAGAAGAATCTCTCAATCGGTGACCTTTCAGTAACTCCTGCAAGATTGGCGGGTCTCTTCCATCTCATTCAGGATGAGACGATCAGCAAGAAGATGGCGAAGGAGATCTTTGTCAAGATGGTGGAAAGTGGAAAACAGGCAGATGAGATTGTTCGAGTCCAAGGCGGACAGATTCGGGATGAGGCTGAAGTGGAAAGAATCATTGAGGAGGTTTTAAAGGGCAATTCTGAGGAGAAGGTTCGATACCAAAGTGGAGAGGTGAAATTGATGGGCTATTTTATTGGACAGGTAATGAAGAGAACGGACGGAAAGGCAAACCCCAGGATGGTCAATGAGATCTTAAGGAAAATGCTAGAGGGAAACCCTCAAAAAAGCGGAGTTCAAAAAAAGTAGCGAGAGCGAGCAGCATCCCCATCTATACTCTGAAAGAGCGAGAACCATAAAGTATCTCCTATCCACACCCCTCATCGTTTACCCTCCACCGAATCCAACCACTCCCTGAAAATATCTTAACAGGGATTCCCTATCCTCTCCTGAAAGAGAGTTGAGGAAGCAGGGCATCTCTGGCTGACCCAAGAGCCTGAGTCGGATCGGAAGAATCGGGTCCTCATACAAACACCATCAGTCTCACATCGAATTTCGGGAAATCCGAAAAACTACCTGACGCAGACCCTACACCAATTTTTGTATTGACATATTAAATATTCTATTGATATAATGTAAGGCTATAACAATATCCCAGATCTCAGGTTACGCCCATTTATGAGAGGATGGAGAAAGAGAAGCCAAGATTGCCCAGAAGATCCTGGAAGATCAAGCCCTTTGAAAGGGTGAAAGAGAGCAAGAAAGTCTACACTCGAAAACAGAAAGTCCAGGATGGAGAAGAAGTGGAGAGAAGGATTTTGGGGATTGACCTGGGAGAGAAGCGGGTGGGGCTTGCCATCAGCGATCCTCTTCAGGTCACCGCTCAGGGATTGAAAACTGTATCCCGAGATCACCTTCTTCAAGAAATCAAACTCCTCTTCAACCGATATTCCATAGAGGAGATTGTTGTGGGTCATCCTCTTCACCTGGACGGAAGTGCAGGAGAGAAGGCAAAGGAGGTAGAGGAGATTGCAGTGAATTTAGAAAACGAACTCAACCTTCCCGTTACTCTCTATGATGAACGCTTCACAACCCAAGAAGCCGAACGAACCCTTCAGGAGATGGGGAGAAAGCCCAGCCGGGAGAGGGAAAAGGTCGATGAGATTTCGGCAATACTCATCCTCCAAGGGTATATGGATTGGATCCATTCAAAATGAATTGGATTGAACTACAGGGCGGAAGAGCGGAAAAACTTATCGCGGGAATTCCGAGGGGGATTCGGTCTCTCCCAGGGTTCTTCATACTCTTGATTCTCTTCCTCTCCTCTTATTCCCTCCACAATACATCCCTTGCTAGAAAAGGAGGAGGGGGGATCTCAGTGGTGATCCCTCCGGGGTTTACTCTTCGGAAGATTGAAGAGAGATTGATTGAAAATGGGGTTCTCAATAATCCTCGCGGGTTCACCCTTTTAGCCAAAGTGATGGGTGTGGAGAAGAGATTGAAGGCAGGCCGGTATCGTTTTTGGGAGGACTCTTCAAAATTTCTGATCCTCGAAATACTCTCTAAGGGGATGATTGAACCCTTCAGAATCACCATCCCGGTGGGGATCAGAATAGAACGAATTTCTGAAATCTTAGAAAAGGAACTCGGGATCGAAAAGAATAAAATCCTCAACCTTCTGAAGGATGGAAATTTTGCGAGAGAGTTAGGTTTCTCCGCCGAAGGGTTGGAAGGTTATCTCTTTCCCGATACTTACGAATTTGTTTTTGAAACGAATCTGGAAGAGGTGGTGAAAGTGATGCCTAGGAGACTCTTGGAGGTCTTCGATGATGAGGCGCGGAATCGATCAAAGGAAATGGGGTTGAATCTCCATGAGGTCCTGACTATGGCTTCCATGATTGAAAAGGAGATTATACTCCAGAGCGAGGGTCCTATTATTGGAGGAGTTTTATACAATCGCTTGAAACTGAATATGCCTCTCCAGTGTGATGCCACAGTCCAGTATGCCCTCCCCCAATGGAAGAGTCGCCTCACCTATAAGGATTTGAAGGTCAACTCTCCTTATAATACCTACCTCCATCGAGGTCTCCCTCCGGGTCCCATCTGCAATCCAAGCCAAGCCTCTATCCATGCGGCTCTCTTCCCTGATTCGGTGGACTTTCTCTATTATGTAGCAACACCTAAAGGCTCCCACATCTTCTCTCGAACACACACTGAACATATTCGGGCAAAAAGAAGGGCGAAGAAGGAGTGGGCTCAACTAATGAAAAATTAAAAATGAAAATTTCACCACAAAGACACAAAGTACTAATCAGTGGCAGTAGCAGTTGCAGTTGGCAGTCTTAAAAATCCTAACTTTGTGTTCTTCGTGCCTTAGTGGTAAAAAATTCTTGGTATTCTTTGTGTACCTTTACGTCTTTGCGAGAA
>JADFOU010000197.1 GCA_022562655.1 candidate division TA06 bacterium | reverse complement strand
CCCTCGACCCTTCCAAGCCCATCACCCTCAAGATCACCTCTCCAAAAGAAGGAGAAGTTTTATTGACAAATGAAGTGAAAATGCGGTTTGAACTGACGAACTATGATTTAGCACAAGGGGAAAACCATATCCATGTCATTCTTGACAACCAGCCTTATCGCCCCCATTACGACGAGAATGCCCCTGTCGTCTTCAAAGATGTCCCGGAGGGAACCCATGTCCTCCGAACCTTCCCCTCTCGACCCTGGCACGAGTCCTGGAAGAATCAAGAGGCATTTGAGATGGTCACCTTCCATGTGAAGAAGAAGGGAAAGAACCCCATTGACTATGCCAAACCCGTCCTCACCTTCAGCCGACCGAAAGGGGTCTATGAAGGGGAGAAGGGAGAAAAGATCCTCCTGGACTTCTGGCTCTGGAATGCTGATCTGCGTGAAGGGGGTTATCAGGTTCGTTACACCCTTGACGGAAAATCCCATCTCCTGGCCAAATGGGAACCGGTCTGGTGGGAGGGGCTAACCTCAGGGACCCATACCATTGTCCTCGAACTTTTAGACAGCAACGGGAAACTTGTAAATAATGGTTGGAACCGAACCGAGAGAACCTTTGAAGTAAAAAACGAATAGAAGCAGTCTGCAGTTGCAGGTAACTGCCACTGCCTCCTGCCACTGCTACTCAAAAATCTGATGTTTAGAATAGGAATTACCTCTTATCCCACCTATGGAGGGAGTGGGGTTGTCGCCGCAGAACTGGGGAGAGCCCTGAGCGAGCGGGGTCATATTGTCCATTTCATCAGTTACGCTCCTCCTCCGGGACTCGGATCCCCTTCTGGATGGGGAGGTTTTGGTGATCGGATCTTCTTCCACGAGGTGGAAGTCCTCTCCTATCCCCTTTTTGAACATTCTCCCTATCCTCTCTCCCTTGCCGTGAAGATGGCAGAAGTTGCAAATTATGTAAAACTGGATCTTTTACATGTTCATTATGCCATTCCCCATGCCGTAAGTGCGATCCTGGCAAAGATGATGATTAAAGATAGGGATCTCAAAGTGATTACCACCCTTCATGGAACAGATGTAACCTTAGTAGGCAATGATCGTTCTTTTCTTCCGATTACCCGGTGGTCCATTGAAGAGTCCGATGGGGTCACTGCCATTTCAGATTATCTCAAAGAACGAACCCTTCGGGAGCTCGTTATAGAAAAGGAGATCGAGAGAATCTATAACTTCGTAGATACGGAAAAGTTTAATTGTGAAGGCGCTGAAGAACATCGAAAAAAAGTCGCTCCCAAGGGGGAAAAGATTCTCACTCACATCTCGAATTTTAGACCCGTAAAAAGAGTGGAGGATGTTGTGAGAATATTTCATCTTGTACACCAAAAGATTCCTTCAAAACTTCTTCTTGTGGGAGATGGCCCAGATCGATCCAAGGCAGAAGGCATAGCCAGAGATCTTGCTATCATTGAAGACGTTATTTTTACAGGGAAAGAGGACTCCGTTCAGAATTGCCTTGCTGTATCCGATCTCCTTCTCCTTCCCAGTGAGTTGGAGAGTTTTGGACTTGTGGCTCTTGAAGCGATGAGTTGCCAGGTTCCAGTGATTGCAGCAAATACAGGAGGGCTTCCAGAGGTGATGGTTTCTGGGGAGATGGGATACTTAGTAGAGATTGGAGATGTAGAGGGGATGGCTCGCCGTGCCCTCGAAATTCTCGCGGATGATAAAAAGAAGAAAGAGATGGGAGAGAAGGGAAGAGAACGGGCTGTTAGTCAATTTGATATGGATAAGATCGTCCCGCTCTATGAAGCGTATTATGAGAAGATCCTGAAAGGATAGAGATTGGTAATTGGAAAATGGAAATTGGTTATAGAAAGTAGAAATTGGAAATTAAAAATAGAACGCGGATTACACGGATTTAACGGATTACCACAGATAAATATTCATTGTTTGGTAAAACCCAAAAGAAGTAATCCGCGATTATCCGTGTTTTTTGTGTCATCTGTGTTCTATCACTTACTTTTTTCCATTTTCTTAAGATGAAATCAGATGTTCAGGAGACTTTTGCCAGGATCTATAAGAGGTATGATCTGGCGAACACAATCCTGAGTGGTGGTCGGGATGCAACCTGGAGAAAAAATGCAGTTTCTCTTCTAAATCAAACATCCAGAATCAAGAATCCAGCATCCAGCTTGTACCTGGATTTATGTACCGGAACAGGTAGGCTTGCTTATGAAACATCGAAAAGATTTGGATCACAGGTAGTTGGTCTCGACTTTTCAGAGGAGATGCTCCGTTGGGGGGCAAGGAATAATTCACGAATATCGAATATCGAATATCGAATATCGAACGTATTAAGCGATGCACAAATCCTTCCTTTTGGAGACAACAATTTTGAAGGAGTGACCATTGGTTTTGGAATTCGGAATATTCCGGATGTCCAGAGGGCTCTTTTGGAGATGTACCGAGTCGTGAAACCCGGGGGCCGAGCCATCATCCTCGAATTTTCAAGACCCGAGTCTTTTCTGATAAAACCTTTTTACCACTTCTATCTCAGGAACCTTCTCCCCTGGATCGGAGGGTTCATTGCAGGAGAGAAAGCCCCTTACGACTATTTAGCCAGGACGATTTGGGATTTCCCCATTTATGAAGAGTTTCTCCATTTAATGAAAGAAGTCGGGTGGAGTGAGGTGAAATACTCTCCATTGACTTTTGGGATTGTGACGGTGTATTCAGGAAGAAAATAAAACTTAGTGGAGAAGGCCAGATCTTCTGTTTTGAAAATGAAAAATTGGGCGAGAATGTAAGAATGTGAGACCTGACTTCCTCACGCTTATTGAAATTTGAATTTTTAAGGATTGACCCCATAACCTCGTGTGTTGACTGGCCGGGTCGCTCAGCTCGCAGTCGTTAGGCGAAATTCCAGTTCCCTCTTGAGCCGATAGAGAAGCCTTATGAAGACCCTCTGGACTGCGATCTGGCGAATTGGCCTATTCTTCCTTCTGTGGGGAGTCTTATTCGCCGCACTTGTGGCCCCTGTTACCAGGTATTTTGGACAGCCAGAATCCATCCGTATTGTTACACTTCGATTGTATGTGGAGACCTCCTTCTTGGTAACTGTCATCGCAGCGTGTTGGGTAGTGATGCGATATGTCGAGCACCGGCCATTGTCGAGAGTGGGCTTTCTTTCCCATTCGCCTATCAGAGACCTGATATTGGGCTTCTCCATAGGCGCTTGCATGCTTCTTCTTACGGTTGCCTCTCTGTATCCTTGGCTGTCTGCGCCAGTTTGGCCCTCACCATCGATTGTGCTGCTTCCGCTCGCGACAGGAGGCCTCGCCTTGTTGATCAATGCCGCTGCTCAGGAAGCGTTGGTCCGAGGATATCCATATTGGTTCCTCCATGCACGCGCGGGAGTTCTTGTCGCGAGCATCGTCACCAGCCTTGTATTCGCACTGCTGCACTTCTCGGCTGCCCAAGATTACCCGCTCGCTCTGGTCAACCTGGTTGCCCACGGGGTCCTCTTTGCCTACGCGCGCTGGACATCGGGGAGTTTGTGGCTGCCAACGGGCATTCATTTCGCATGGAATTTTGTGCTGGGGCCTGTGCTTGGGTTGTCAGTGAGCAGCAATGATCTAAGTAGTGGCTGGCAAATCCTGGAATTATCTGGGCCCGCAATCTTCACTGGAGGGGATTATGGAATCGAGGCGGGAGTCGGTGCAACCTTGATGAGCGCCTTGGGCTTGCTAGTGATTTACCTTCTGCATCGTCGAGGCATAATCAGAGACGAAATCCAGGGTCAGGTCCTGCAATACCACATCAGAAGAGATTAACAAAAATAGGGCGCTGTTCCTATTTTTATTTCAGTCCGAATGTTTCGCGACTATGTACACACTCGCTCAAATTGAAAAATGACAAAAATGACAGATTTATCAACCTGTTTGTCATATCTAAAGTCTAGCGGAAAATGACAAAAGTGAGACCCACAAAAACTGTTTGTCAAAGTATGGCCGAAAGCAAGGGGAAGAGCAGATCAGTCAGGAAGTCGTTAGGCTTCCTAAACTTGTTTAGATTGTAAAGCCTGGCCCCAAACTATATTTCAAGACTGGCAGTGTCCCCTGCATTCAATTATTCAAACCTGATCCTGACAATGTGTTGGAGACTGGAAAATTTAAAACTACACGAAAACTTCTCGCCCTTCGTTAGATCAAGGAGAGAATGAAAAGAGGAGCAATGATGAAAAGGCAGTTTCAGATATTCGGATTTTTTCTCACTGGTTCTCTTGTCTTTACAATGGGTTTTCCCAGTGTAGGGATTCCAAAATCACTAGGAAAACACCTGTTCCCCAATTCAAAGTTGGTGTGGGAAAAACATTTTTATGGGCAAATTTGGAATATTCAGGTAGGTGGAGAAAATATGTTGGTCTTTTGGGGGGAAAGGGGCAAGATGGATGGTGTCTCATACTTGGATCAAGAGGATAATATCTTATGGGAAAAAAGGTTCCACATAAAGCAGGATGAGCAAGGTGAACATTTCGGTTATGTTTACAACGTTTCATTATCACAAGATGGAAAACATTTCATAATTAGCTCAGAAGTTTCTCGAGATGAAGTTCGATTTGAAAGAGTTAAT
>JADFOU010000196.1 GCA_022562655.1 candidate division TA06 bacterium | reverse complement strand
CAACGTGCACCACACTTCCAGACGGTCGAATCCTTACAATGGCCGGCCTTCAGGATACGCTCGGTACAAATGCCTCGATTCCTGAGATTTATGACATGATTACGGACACCTGGATCGAACTTCCCAATGCCCAAATTGATCTTCCCCTTTATCCCTTCATGTTTTTGCTCCCCGACGGCGATGTATTTGCTGCAGGACCTTCCCCCTTCAGTTTCTCTCTCAATCTTTCAACCGAATCATGGTCCTTTGTGGACTTTAGTCCTTACTTTGCTGGCTCTGCTGTGATGTATGAGTCGGGGAAGTTTCTAAAAAGTGGAGGCGATACAATTTCGGTTGGAATTTCAGAGGCTGTCAATTGGACCCAGGTAATTGATATGAATGAGCCGTCACCGGCATGGCGAGGAGTGGACTCAATGGCATATTCTCGCAGAAATCACAATTTGACGGTTTTACCTGATGGGAAAGTTTTAGTTACAGGAGGGACAGTGTTGTATGATACGGTAACATTCGCTGTCTTTGCTGCAGAGTTGTGGGATCCGTCCACAGAGACATGGACGACGATGGCCGGTATGGCAGAACCCAGGATGTATCACTCTTCAGCCCTCCTTCTTCCAGATGGACGAGTCTTCTCTGCGGGAGGAGATAATTACTCGACTGCTGAAATTTTCTCGCCCCCCTATCTTTTCAAAGGTTCTCGTCCCACCATTACTTCTGTGCCAAGCGCTGTAGAATATGATGACACCATTTTCGTAGAGACACCGGATGGGCCCGATATCAGTTCAGTCTCTCTCATTCGACCGAGTGCGGTAACCCATTCCTTTAATCAAGATCAACGATACATGAGCCTGACATTCTCTCAGACTGCCGGTGGGTTGAATGTAGTCACCCCAGCGAACGCCAATCTCGCTCCACCGGGATATTATATGCTTTTTCTTGTAAATTCCACTGGGGTGCCCTCCACAGCGGAATTTGTGCATTTGGGGGGGATTCCGCCCGTCGTTGTAGAAGCCGTAGCTTCCGACGAGTCGATTCCCATCGGGATCGACGATGATGACGTGGTTCTGATCCGTTTTGATAAGCCGATGAATAAACCTCCAATAGATGCCCTCAATATCAATAATATACTCATGCTGAGTAACGGTCATTCCTGGCTTGATGGTTTTGGGGATATTGGAGGTGCGGTCTGGAACCCCTTGGGGGATATGCTTGCCATCACCCTCTCCACGCAGTTTGGTCTTCCCACAGTGGCTGTTGGAGATTCCATCACGCCGGATGGAGTGACGATCACTGATCTTTTGGGGAATCCCGCCAACAGCCCTATAGAGATTACGGGTTCTTTCGATCCGCCACTTGGAGTGGAGGAGAGAGGAGATCTCTTGCCAAAGACCTTCGCCCTTTTCCAGAATTCCCCAAACCCCTTCAGTCGGGGAACAGCGATCCATTTCTCCCTATCGAAGAAATCACATACCCACATTACAATCTATGACGTTGCGGGCAAGGCAGTTGCAACCCTTGTAGATGAGGATTTGATGGCTGGGTATCACTCGATCCTTTGGAATGCACCAGTCTCTTCGGGAGTCTACTTCTACCGTATCAAGGCGGGTGATTTTGTTTCAACTCGTAAGATGGTTTTACTTCGATAATTCATGTAAAATAATAGAGGGTCAAAAGGGGATTCGGCTCTTCGCCGTTTCCCCTCTTTCATTTTTCTTGACAAGCCCTCTTCGGAGGGCTAAAATATTGCAAATCAGAAAAGAGAGTGTTCAAATCAAATGAAGAAATATATTGTTCTTTCTTTCTTTCTTCTTTCCTTCACAATCCTATCGTGCTTTCAAACTTCTGCACATTTTAAAGAAAATACTGAAAGTAGCCTTCGCCAACTCACCTTCGAAGGGGAGAGCGGAGAGGCCTATTTCTCCCCGGATGGGAAGAGCCTCATCTTCCAGTCCATCCGAGGAGATCATCCCTACTATCAGATCTACACGATGAATGTGGATGGGAGTGATCAGAAAATGGTGAGCACGGGAGAGGGGAAGACTACCTGCTCTTATTTCTCTCCCGATGAGAAGAAGATCATTTTCTCTTCCACCCATCATGCGGTAGGACAAGCGTCCTCGCTTGTCAATGGCAAGGAGGAAGAGGAAAAAACAGGAGGCAGTGGGCAGGAGCAGGAGGCAGGAAACGGCGAAAAGAAGAAGAAATACACGTGGGATTTTGATTCGAACTTTGAAATTTACATGGCTGATCCAGACGGCTCCAATCTCAAGCGACTTACCCACAGTGAAGGGTATGATGCTGAAGGGACCTTCTCCCCGGATGGTTCCAAGATTGTCTTCACCTCCAATCGGGACGGAGATCTAGAGCTCTACACGATGAACCCGGATGGATCGGAACCAAAGAGAATCACCCATTCGAAAGGATATGACGGTGGTGCCTTCTTCTCTCCGGATGGTAAAGAGATTGTCTTTCGCGCATTCCGTGAAGGGCATGGTTCAGCCCAAATTTTCCTTATCCATGCCGACCCGCCCGGGGGCTGGGCAAAGGGAGAAACGGGCTCGGGTGGTACCCACGAGGTTCAACTGACGGACACTACTGGGATCAACTGGGGTCCTTTCTTTCATCCTGATGGAAAGACCATCATCTTCTCCTCCAACATGGCGGACCCCGAAAATTTTGATCTCTATACCATTCAGATTGATGGGAAGGGATTGAAGCGATTGACCACTGACCCAGGTTTTGACGCCCTCCCCGTCTTCTCTCCCGATGGGAAGAAGATCGTCTTCACCTCGAACCGCTCGGGGAAATCAAACCTGTACATGATGGACTACAACCCATAAACCACGAGATTTTCACCCCCCCTTAGGCGGGGTGAAAACTTGTGGTTCCAATATTTATCTTTTAAAGAACTATGAAATCCATTGAAGGATTCCGTCTCGCAAAGAGATTTGAGTTTGGAGAAGTTGAGGTAATCAACTTCATTCGGGATAAGATGTTTGAACTGGAGAGGAAGGGGAAGAGAATTATCCGAATGGATATGGGAGATTCCAACTTTGACCTACCCCAGGAAATGAAAAAAGGGATTGAGAAAGCCCTCCAATCCGGTAAGATCAAATATCCCCCTCAAGGGGGGCTCCCGGAGCTCCGGGAGAAATTGAGAGAGAAACTGAAGAGGCAAAACAAGATCCATGCGGAGCCGGAAGGGATCCTCCTCACCAATGGTGGGATGGGAGGTCTCTTTAACACTTTTTTCTCTTTGTTAGATCCTGGGGATGAGGTGATCCTCCTTCAACCCTTCTGGTCTCCTTTAAAATATCATTGCCTCTATAATGATGCGAAACCCATCTATGTTTCTCTCGACGAAAACTTTCAATTAGACCCGGATCGGATACGAAAAGCCATAACATCTCGAACAAAGGTGATCTATATCAATACCCCCAATAATCCGAGCGGTTCTATCTTCGGCAGAGAGGCTATAGAGGAAGTGGCGAAGATTGGTCTGGAAAATCGGGTATGGATTCTTTCTGATGAACCCTATGAAGACATTCTCTTTGAAGGGGAACATTTCAGTATTGCCTCCCTGCCCGGAGTTCTTGAGCGATCCGTCACTACTTTCTCCTTTTCCAAGACTTATGCGGCGACAGGCTTGCGGGTGGGGTATGCGGTAACCGGAAACAAGGACCTTGCAGAGACACTGATCCATGTGGATCGGCAAGTCTCTACCGGCGTGAACACCCTTACGCAACTTGCCCTCTGTTCTTCAGAGATCGATCCAAATGAGATTGAAAGGATGAGGAAGGCATACGAGACGAGAATGGAGCTCCTCTATCAGGGACTCTCCCAATTGGAAGGGGTGAGTTGTGTGAAACCTCGGGGAGGCTTCTTTATGTTTCCTGATTTTTCAAGTTTTATTCCCCAAAAGGTCGAGGGGAGGTCTTTTTTCATCGCTGACCGGTTGCTGGAACAGGGCGTCGCCGTTGTCCCTGGAATTGCCTTTGGGGATGGAAAATCTTATGAGGGTCACGTCCGCCTTAATTTCTCCAATCTCAATGAATCGGAAATCTCCGAAGCCCTCGAAATCTTCCAGAAAACCTTTTTATCAGCGGAATGAAGAAGGCAACAGCAGTAGGCACTGGTAATAGCAGGGAACGTCAGTTGCAGTAGCAGTTGGCAGTAGCAGTTCAAAACCCTGACAATAAATTTGTGTTCTCTGTGTCCTCTGTGTCTCTGCGGTGAGTATATTTAAATATTTCCGTGCATTCCGTGGTAAGAGAAATTTCGTTTCAATCCGTTTAATCCGATGACAAGTAGGATTTTTCTTCGCAGTAAAGAGGAGATCCGGGATGAGGTCTGGAATCGGATGGAAGCAGAAGGGGTTGCTCGATTTCCCGGGGCAAGGGGGAGAATCCCCAACTTCATCGGTGCAGAACAGGCGGCTTCCCATCTGGCTCAATCGGAGGTCTGGAACAGGGCAAAGGCGATCAAAGCAAACCCCGATCTTCCCCAAAGACCGATTCGAGAGAAGGCATTACGGGAAGGGAAACGGGTCTATATGGCGGTGCCGAGGCTTCGGGCGGAGAAGTGCTTTGTAGAACTGAACCCGGCGCGTCTCGAAGGGGAAGA
>JADFOU010000005.1 GCA_022562655.1 candidate division TA06 bacterium | reverse complement strand
CGGAAAGTCTGTCCTTCCAATGGAACCGACGAAGAGGCAGTCTCCAACGAATGCTCGTTTGTCTACTACAAAGGTGACGGCTCCCGGGGAGTGACCGGGGGTATGAAGCACGGATAGGGTCAAACTTCCTACTGTGATTTTGTCCCCTTCCTTGAGAAACTGATCCACTTCCGGTTTCTCAGGTACCGGAAGACCGAACATCTCCGCCTGTTCCTTCAACCGATCGAGCCAGAAGAGATCTCCTTCGTGGAGGTAGAAAGGGAGTCCGGTTCTTCGTTTCATTTCCGCTACCCCTGCTATATGGTCAAAATGGGCGTGGGTATTCAGGATGGCTTTCAGTTGAAGTCCTTTTTCTTCAATGCTCTTCAATAAGAGATCCACCTCATCCCCCGGGTCAATCACGACACCTTCTTTGGTCTCCTCACAGCCGAGGATGTAACAGTTCATCTGGAAGGGACCGACAGTCTGTTTTTTTAGAATCAAATTAACTCCTGTAGGTAGTAGAGTGCATAGAGTAGATTGGGAATTCAAAAGTCCATTTTTCCCCAACTCCAACCTACTGTCTACGATCTACTGTTTTTAACTGATGGTGAGCATCCGGTCGAGGGCGGTCCGGGCCCAGGATGCGGTCTCCTCGGGGACGGTGATTTGGTTCATCACCTTATCTTTCAAGAGGTTCTCCAAAATCCAGAGGAGATGAGGGGGGTCAATCCGATACATCGTGGCACAGAGGCAGATGGAAGGATTCAATATGAGGACCAGCTTATCAGAACACTCATGAGCGAGGCGGTTCACCAAATGGGGCTCTGTTCCGATTACCCACTGGCTCCCGGGAGGGGATTCCTTCACCCTTCGGACAATATACTCGGTGGAACCATCCTCATCGGCCAGTTCCACAACCTCATGACGGCATTCGGGATGGACGATGACTTGAATCTCCGGGTGACGCTCCCGAACTTCTAAGACCTGTTTTGGAGTGAACTGCATATGGACGGAACAGCACCCCTTCCACAGGATGATCCTGGCCCTTTGAAGACGTTCCGGAGTTGTCCCCCCCAACTCCCGATGGGGGTTCCAGACCGCTAAATCATCTTCCTGAAACCCCATTTTGAAAGCAGTATTCCGTCCCAGATGTTCATCGGGAAAGAAGAGGATCTTCTCACCCTCCTTAAAAGCCCACTCAAAAGTCTTGGTGGCATTGGAAGAGGTGCAAACCAATCCACCATTCTTCCCACAAAAGGCTTTCAGGGCAGCTTCAGAATTCATATAGGTAATCGGGATGGGAGGAGTGGTTAAATTCTCCAGAAGGAGATACCAGCACTCCTCTACTTGGTCAATAGCCGCCATATCCGCCATAGAACATCCCGCATTGAGGTCGGGAAGGATCACCTTTTGATGGGGTCCTGTCAAAATATCCGCACTTTCCGCCATGAAGTGAACACCACAGAAGACGATAAAAGGGGTCTCTTTCCGAGAAGCTGCCAGTTGAGAGAGTTTTAAGGAGTCTCCGGTATAGTCTGCAAATTTGATCACTTCATCCCGTTGGTAATGATGTCCTAAAATAACGAGGGAAGAGCCCAAGGATCTCTTCGCTTCTCCAATCCGAGAATCTATCTCCTCTTCCGGAAGGGTCTGATAGACTTCCGGCAGGGATGTTTGAAAGTGCCTCTCAAAAAGGATTGGATTGCACTCTTTTTCTGCTACAGCCGTTCCCATTTAATTTAATATGATTTTGGACTTTAGACGAATATCTTTAATCTCTGGTCTATTGTCTATGGTCTATAGCCTTTTGACTGACTTACAGCTTAATCTTCACCTCTTCTCCCTCTACCTTCACCTCAAAGGTCTGGAGTTTCTGGTCTGGCTCAAACTCCGTCTCTCCAGTCTCAACATTATATTGCCATCCGTGCCATGGACAAGTGACCATATTCCCCTCGACATACCCTTCACCAACGGGTCCCCCCATGTGGAGGCAGGTATTGTCCAGAGCATAAAAGGTTCCCCCGATGTTGAAGAGGGCGATAGCCCTCCCCTTTACCTCCACGACCTTCCCCTGCCCCGGTTCTAAGTCTTTTATCTCAGCAACAGTCACAAATTCCGACATAACTTCAGTAGGTTGCACGAACCATGTAGTAGGTTGGGAGTTCCTGCCTCCTACTTACACTCTACTTGTTTTTGTTCGTTAATTCAGTATTAATTTGGATGAATTTCTGCCACTTATCCGGCACCTCTTCCTCAGTGAAGATGGCATCGACAGGGCACTCGGGAATGCAGACTCCGCAGTCAATGCACTCCTCAGGATCGATATAGAACTGATTCTCCGCCTCATGGATGCAGTCCACCGGGCAGACTTGGACGCAGGTGGCGTCCTTCACCCCGATACAGGGTTCTGTGATGATGTGGGACATGATTTACCTCCTTTAAGAACTGATTCAATGCAAAATTAGCAGATCAAAATTAGCTGTTTAAAATGATAGTTTTAGATTGTTAATTGTTAATTTTGCATTATTAATTATTTTAACGCTTTTCTTCCAGCAAACCCTCCTTCCAGGGTATGCCAGAACCCGATCTCCTTCTCCCCCTTTTTCCAGCAGAGTAAAACCACCTCTCCCTCCCTCACCCAGTAGAAATCTATCAACCCTTGTTTCAGATCTTTGATCAGGCAACCCCGATCGAGAATGGCTTTGATTTCCTGATCAATCTCACCCACGAGTCGGTTCAACTCTTCTTTCTTCTCTTCGTATTCCAGGACATCTGGATTTTCGGGGGAAGCGCCGCTCTCAGAGACGAGGCTCAGAACGGATACACGCTCATCAAGTGTCCGGACTCGCCTGGTCTTGGCTTGAATGATGTTGAGACTTTCCTCCAGAAAATGGAGGAAAGCATTGGCTTCTTCCACCGTAAAGAGTTTATTTCTCATTGTCCATTCTTGTCAAGAAGTAGATTTTAACCATTTAACCAGTTACCCATTACCGATTTCCAATCAACCGCCTTTTTTCGGATAGATGGGCTCCCCAGTCTCTTCGTCAAATAGAAGGATTGCCGTAACAGGACATGACTTTGCCGCCTCTAAGATATCCTCATCCGAATCGCTCCCCTCTGTTCCAGGGGTGGGATTCTTTACAATACAGATGTTTTCTTCGTCGAGTCCAAAGGTTTTAGAAGCAGCATCCACGCAGTTTCCCGTTCCGATGCAGAGATCCCGATCCACTTTAATCTTAATTCCCATATTTTTTTTAGATCTTTATAAATTCCTTAAACTGCTGATTACTGCAACTGGTTTTTAATCCGCTGACCTCATTTCACACCATGACTCCAGCCTTTTCAAAATGACGAGACATCTGCCTCAACTTCTTCGTTCTCTCCACAACCTCTCCAATGACATGATCCACCTCTTCTTGTGTATTGAATCGACCGATTCCGAAGCGGATGGAGGAGTAAGCAAGGTCTTCTCTCACCCCCATGGCTTTTAAAACATAAGAGGGTTCTCGGGAGGCAGAGGCACAAGCAGACCCGGAAGAGACCGCTACTCCCTTCAATCCCAGAAGAAGGGATTCCCCTTCAACAGATTCAAAACTGAGATTGAGATTTCCGGATAGGCGGTTTTCAGGATGCCCGTTGAGATGAACCCCGTCCAGATTTGAGAGTATCCCTTTGAAAAGGAGATTCCGGAGATCCTTGAGAATCACCGCCTCTTGAGGGAGGACCTCTTTAGCGATCTCACAGGCCTTTCCCAATCCGACGATGCCCGGGACATTGAGGGTTCCCGATCGCACTCCTTGCTCCTGCCCTCCGCCCCGGAGGAGGGGCTCCAATCGAATTCGGGGAAGTTTTTTCCGAATATAGAGGGCACCGATCCCCTTGGGTCCATAGATCTTATGACCAGAGAGAGACATAAGATCTATCTTCAATTGATCTACATCGACCGGAATCCTCTCAATTCCCTGGACAGCATCACAATGGAAGAGAATCTCATGCTCTTGAGCAATTTTCCCGATCTCCGGAATGGGATGGATCGTCCCCACCTCTCCATTGGCTAACATAATGGAGATCAGTATCGTCTTAGGTGTGATTGCCCTCTGGAGATGATCTGGATCCACCCCCCCATACCGATCCACCGGGAGGAAAGAAAGAGTAAATCCCTCTTTTTCTAAAACTTTACAGGTATCCAGAACAGCCTTATGTTCCGTCTGACAGGTAATAATATGGTTGCCCTTCTGGCGGAGGGCATGGGCAGAACCTCGAATGGCTAAATTATCCGATTCCGTGGCACCGCTGGTGAAGAGGATCTCCTTGGGAGTTGCCCCAATGAGATTTGCGATCTGGGTCCTTGCCTTTTCTACCGCCTCATTGGCTGTCCAGCCGTAGGAATGGGTCACACTCGCTGGATTTCCAAAGTTTTCCAAAAAATACGGCATCATCGCCTCCAAGACTTTTGGATCCATAGGCGTAGTGGCATGATGGTCCATATAGATCGCCTTCATTCTACCACTCCTCCTCGTCCTCTTCCCCCGGCCATCCCTCCAAGTCGTAGGCTCCTGCTTGAAACACCTTCAAAGAGAGGAGTCCACATTTGAGTCGTGTAGGACTCAAAGTGATTCCCAACGCCTTTAAGATCTCATCCTTTCCCAAAGCCTTCAATTCCTCAAGACTTTTTCCATGGATCATTTCCGTAAGAATAGAGGCAGAAGCCAGACTGATGGCACATCCCTCCCCCTTGAACCTCACTTCCTTCACAACGCCGTCATTCAATCGAATATTCATCTGAATCCGGTCTCCACAGAGGGGATTGTCCTCCTCCTGCGCGATGTCAGGATTCTCTATGCTTCCATAATTTCTCGGATGCCGATAATGATCAAGAATATTTTCCCTGTAGGTGTCGTCCATTTTAAATTCCGAAAAGTTCTTTTGATTTACGAAGTCCTTCGACTAATTTATCAACCTCTTCTTTTGTATTGTAAAGGTAGAAACTGGCACGAGTCGTTGCAGGAACCTCAAGTTTCTGATGCAAAGGCATGGTACAGTGGTGTCCTGCTCTGACGGCGATTCCCTCGGCGTCCAAAAGACTCGCCAGGTCATGAGGATGAACCCCCTCGAGGGTGATGGCAAGAGCGCTTCCCCGCTCCTCATCGTGAGGTCCATAGATCTTCACCCCTTCCACCTCATTCAACCGATTCATGGCATACTCCACCAACTCCCGCTCGTGCTCACAGATCGCATCCAGTCCAATCCTGTTCAGAAAATCCACCGCCTTCCCGAGACCGATCCCATCGGCAATGGACTGGGTTCCTGCCTCAAATTTGTAAGGGAGTTCATTCCATCTGGCATCTCGCAACGTTACCTCTAAGATCATTTCCCCACCCCCCAGAAAGGGGTTCATCTTCTCCAAGATCTCCTTCCGACCATAGAGCCCACCGATCCCGGAAGGTCCACACATCTTGTGACCGGAGAAGGCCAAGAAATCGCACCCGATCTCCTGAACATTGACTCGCATGTGGGGAACAGACTGAGCCCCATCCACCAGAACGACAGCTCCAGCATCATGAGCCCGTTTTGTGATCTCCTTCACCGGGTTGATGGTTCCCAGGACATTGGACATCTGGGTGAGGGCAACGATTTTTACCTTTTCTTTCAAGTAGGTATCCAGGTCCTCCAATTGGAGATGACCCTCGTTATCAAACCGGATGAACTCCAATCGAGCCTCTTTCTCCTTGGCTAAGAGTTGCCAGGGGATCAGGTTGGAATGATGTTCCATTTCGGTTAAGAGAATCACATCCCCAGCCTTCACATTTTCCCTCCCCCAAGCATAAGCCACCAAGTTAATCGCCTCCGTGGCACTCCGGGTGAAGATCACCTCCCTCCAACTTCGGGCTCCAAGGAACCGGGCTACCTTCTTCCGGGCTCCTTCATAAAGAGCGGTTGCCTCCTCTGAGATCAGATAAATTCCCCGATGAATATTGGCGTTGGTCGTGCGATAAAAGTGATTGAGGGTCTCGATCACTTCCAGGGGTTTCTGAGAGGTTGCGGCTGAATCTAAATAGACCAGGGGTTTTCCATGTACCTCTCGCTTCAGGATAGGAAACTCCTTCCGTACTGCTTCTACGTCCAGTCTTTCTGAAACGGGCTCCTTTACTTCTTTCGTTAAGGTAGCTAACTCATTCATGGTTTCCCCTCTTATAAGGCAGTTAAATAGTTAAATGGTGATTCTCCTACACTTGGATTTGGTCCGCCTTAGGCGGACAACGGAAACCCGCCTCCCTGGCCGTGGGAAGTGCGAAGAGGTTCGGGCTCGGCAGGCGGATTCGGTTAAATTTAACCATTTAACCAATCTTGGCACAGGAAGGACAATATCCCAGCAGTTCCATATTACACCCAACCACCCGGAACCCATCGAGGTTGATCTTTTCAAGGAGTTTTGGAGCCGCCATCCTCTTCAGGTCCTGGATCTGCCCACAACGGATACAGCGGGTGTGGGAATGGGGTTCCGTCCGCCAGTCATATCGGGCAGAGATGCCTCCGCTGAAGGTAAGTTTAGCGGTAAGACCGCAGGAGACCAGGGTCTCTAATGCATTGTAAACCGTAGCAAGACTCACCTTTGAGATCCTATCTTTAATGGCGAAGTAAACCTCCTCAGCCGTGGGGTGGGTATTCACACTCATCAGGTATTGATATACCCCAAGCCTCTGCTCCGTTAGCCTTTGCCCCTTGACTGCCAGAGCCTCACTGAGTAAAGTGACATCTGATTCGGACTGGATCTCTTTTTTAGCCATCTAACCCCCAAAGACTGGAAATTAGCTTTTCGAAATTTGATATTGGTTATGGAGATATGAGATTTGAAATTGGGTAAATATAATCAGACTATCCAATTTCCTTTTTCCAATCTCTATTACGAACTTCCAATTTCTTCCAACCAATTTCTATTTTCTAAACTAACTCACATCCATCCCAGTTCCAGCTTCGCCGCCTCGGACATCCTGCTCGGATCCCAGGGTGGGTCGAAAACCACTTTAATATCCACTTCTTTGACGCCCGGCAATCTCCGGATTTTGTCTTCCGCCTCTGCCTTGAGTACATTGCCCATGCCGCAGCCAGGTGCCGTCAGCGTCATCTCTACTTCCACCTTGTTCCCTTCCGTGGGCAAGGGGTTTACCCGACAGGCATAGATGAGACCGAGGTCGACAATGTTGACAGGGATTTCGGGATCATAGAGGGTCTTTAATTGGTCCCAGACCAATTTCACGAGGTCAGTCTCCTCTGTAATGGCAGACACTTCAGTCTGGGATGCCTCAACAACTTCCATGCCGATGGCATCCCCATCTTTGCCCGAGATTCGTACCAAGTTCCCCTGATCCGTCGTCACGGTGTAGGTTCCACCGAGGGACTGCATAATCTTTACCTGTGTACCCGCAGGAAGCATTGCTTTTTCGCCGCTGGGGATCTGGATCGCTTCACAATCTCGGCTCAGAGTAATGGATTCATTCGTTTTCATAGGTTCGGACTCCGATCTGAAAAACTGACTCTCTCCAGACTTGTGAGGTTTAGAGCTTGATCATTCCAATTTCGATTTTCTAATTTCAAACAACTATTTTCCTTCTTTGCGTCGGCTGTGTCTCTGCGGTGCATCCTATTCTGTCGAAACAATCTCTTCTTTTCCTTTGAGGGCGGCACGCAGGGTGTGCCAGGCTAAGGTTGCACATTTGACCCGAACTGGAAATTCGGAGACGCCTGAAAAAACGGCGAGTTTACCCAACTCCGCAGGATCAAGGCTCCCGTTTCCTCCTCGGGTCACCATACGATGGAATTTTTTGAACAGGGATTCCGCCTCGGCCTGGGTCTTCCCTTTCAAGCTGGCAGTCATCAAGGAGGCAGAGGCTCTGGAAATGGCACAGCCCGTGCCTTGGAAACTGATCTCTCGAATGACGCCGTCTTCCAACTGAAGATAAACGTATATTCGGTCGCCGCAGAGAGGGTTGTCTCCTTCCGCTGACCGATTCGCACCTTTTAACTTATAAAAGTTACGCGGCTTCTTATGATGATCTAAAATAACTTCTTGATAGAGTTCGCTCAGGGCAGACATTCGCCGTACACCTCTTCATTCAAGTAGCAGTTAGCAGTGGCAGTTGACTGCAACTGCTAACTGCCAATGAAATTTCTCATTTTTCATTTTGAGTTTTCTAACAGTTTTCGCTGAGATATCCATTCCGATACGAGAGATTCCAGGTGTTTCCGGATCGGCTCGACCTCCATCCGCTGGAGACTCTCGCCGGCGAAGGCATAGAGTAAAATGGCCCTTGCCGATTCCTCATCGATACCCCGGGAGCGCAGGTAGAAGATCCCATTCTCGTCTAACTGACCGGTGGTCGCACCGTGGGTACACTTTACATCGTCGGCGTAAATTTCCAACTGGGGTTTGCTGTCAATCTGACCTTCGTCGAGGAGGAGGTTTTTGTTGCTCTGTTTTGCATCGGTCTTCTGGGCGTCCTTGTGGACCACGATCCGACCGTGGAAGACACCTCTCGACTTACCGGCGAGAATACCCTTGTAAAGCTGCCGGCTGTCACAGTGGGGGCTGGCGTGTTCCACCTTCATGTAGTTGTCCAAGTGCTGCTTACCGGTCCCCATATAGAGGCAGTTGATCAGGAGGGTAGAGCCCTCACCGGCAAGGACCGGATGGATGTTGTTCCGCACCAGTGCTCCGCCCAGGAGCACTGAGTGGGAGGTGAAGTTAGTGTTCCGACCCTGCTCAATCCGAAGGGTGGAGACATTGAAGGCCTCCTGGCTCTCCCGTTCGATCATATAGTGGGTTAGGATGCTGTTCTCACCCACCACCACTTCCGTAACCCCATTCGAGAAATAGACCCCGTCTCTTAGGGAAGCATGACTCTCTACGAGGGTCGCCTCACAGTCCTCCTCTGCCACAATCAAGTTGCGGGGATGAATGATGGTCGGATCACCGATGGGAGTCGTGAGATAGAGGAGATGGATCGGGTCCTGGAGGACCGTCCCCTTTGGAATGTGAACGAATACCCCGTCATCCATAAAGGCGGTATTGAGGGCGGTAAAGGCGTCATTTTGATAGTCGGCATAGCGGGCAAGATGGACCTCGAGGGAGTCCCGATCACCCATAAGGACTTGGGCGAGACTTGCCACCTTCACACCCTTCGGCAACGGCCGCAGGGAGGAAAGTTCCGGAGAATATCGGCCGTTGATAAGGACAATCTGGCTACAGGCCAAGCCCGGGAATGTAAAGGGCTCGATCTCTTGGGATGTCAGTTCAACACGGCCATCCTGGGGGAGTTGGAAGGGAGTTCGGGCGATCGGAGCAACGCTGGTGAACCTCCAGTCCTCATCCCGGGGGGTGGGGAACCCCAGTTCGGAAAACCTCTCCATCGCCGCCTGACGGGTTGGACACAACCACCCCTGACCGTTCTTGGCAACGACCTTTCTGAACTGCTCAAAGCGCTCTAAGTAATTCTCTTTGACTTCTGTCATAACCATTATAGAGGCCGCAAATAGAGTTCGATCGCCTCTTTTGCATTCGCGAGAGCCTCTTTCTCAGTTCTATCATAAGTTACACACCCACGAAGTTCAGGACAATAGGCGACAAAGAAATCTTCATCCGGTTCGATCACAACTCGTATAATCATCCTCTACCTCATTGCCTCCGCAACAACACCTTTCCTACTACTACCAACTGCTACTTGGATTTCACCGCCTCCTCTTCCACCCAGGCATACCCCTTATCCTCCAACTCCAGCGCCAGATCCTTGCCGCCCGACTTGACGATCCGTCCGTCTACCAGCACATGGACAAAGTCGGGGACGATGTATTTGAGAAGCCGCTGGTAGTGGGTGATGATGATGATGGCACGCTCCGGACTGCGCAGGGCATTAACACCCTTAGCCACGACTTTCATGGCGTCGATGTCCAAACCGGAATCAGTCTCGTCCATGATGCAGAGCTTCGGCTCCAATATCGCCATCTGGAAGATCTCGTTCCGCTTCTTCTCACCCCCTGAGAAGCCCTCATTGATCGAGCGATTGAGGAGCTTCTCATCTATGTTCAGGAGTTTCATCTTCTCTTTGGCCAGGGCGAGGAAGTCCATAGCATCGATCTCCTCGATGCCGTGGTGTTTTCGGATGGCATTAAGAGCTGCCTTGAGGAAGTAGGCACTCCCGACACCAGGGATCTCAACCGGGTACTGGAAGGCCATGAAGACCCCTTCACAGGCGCGTACCTCTGGCGTCATATCCAGCAGATTTTTCCCCTCATAGAGGATTTCCCCGGCGGTGACCTTGTAGGTCTCCCGACCGGTCAGGACCTGCGCCAGGGTGCTTTTCCCCGAGGCGTTGGGACCCATGATGGAGTGGACCTCGCCAGCATTCACCTCAAGGTCAACGCCTTTGAGGATCTCAAAACTATCCACCTTGGCATGGAGATTTTTGATTTCTAACATAGGAAGTCGGACTTTGGACTTTAGACATTAGACTTGAGTAATCCTCTTCAATTCTAAGTCCATAGTCTAAAGTCTATGGTCTATCGTCTGTTTTTTACCCGACGCTTCCCTCGAGGCTGACACTCAAAAGTCTCTGCGCCTCGACGGCAAACTCCATCGGCAACTCCCGGAAGACCTTCTTGCAGAAGCCGCTGACGATGAGGGAGATGGCGTCCTCGGTCGAGATGCCGCGCTGCTTGCAGTAAAACATCTGGTCCTCACCGATTCGGGTCGTGGACGCCTCATGTTCCATCTGGGCTGTGGGGTTCTTCACTTCAATGTAGGGAAAGGTGTGGGCACCGCACTTGTCGCCGATGAGGAGGGAGTCACACTGGGTGTAATTGCGTGCCCCCGTGGCGCCTTTGAGGATCTTGACCATCCCCCGGTAGGTATTCTGGCCATAACCCGCAGAGATCCCCTTGGAGATGATGGTGGACCGGGTATTCTTGCCAATGTGGATCATCTTGGTGCCTGTGTCGGCCTGTTGGTGGTTGTTGGTCAGGGCGACCGAGTAGAACTCTCCTATGGAGTTATCGCCCTGGAGGATGCACCCGGGGTATTTCCAGGTGATGGCAGAGCCGGTCTCGACCTGTGTCCACGAAATGTGGGAGTTGCGACCCAGGCACTTGCCGCGCTTGGTGACGAAGTTGTAGATGCCGCCCTTGCCGTCCTTGTCGCCAGGGTACCAGTTCTGGATCGTCGAGTACTTGATCGTTGCGTCGTCGAGGGCGATAAGTTCGACCACCGCGGCATGGAGCTGGTTCTTATCCCGCATGGGAGCGGTGCATCCTTCGAGATAACTGACAGTACTGCCTGGCTCGGCGATGATGAGGGTTCGTTCAAACTGGCCGGTTGATTCGGCATTGATTCGGAAGTAAGTGGAGAGCTCCATCGGACAGCGAACGCCCTCCGGGATATAGCAGAACGACCCATCGGTGAAGACCGCCGAGTTGAGTGTCGCGAAGAAGTTGTCGGTATACGGTACCACCGATCCCATGTATTTCTGGATCAGGTCCGGATGGTTCAGCACCGCCTCGGAGAAGGAGCAGAAGATGATCCCCATCTCGGCCAGTTTCTCCTTGAATGTGGTGGCCACCGAGACGCTGTCGAAGACCGCATCCACGGCGACGCCGGAGAGCTTCTTCTGTTCTTCGAGGGGAATGCCCAACTTCTCAAAGGTCTTCAGAATATCGGGGTCAACCTCATCGAGACTCTTTAACTCCTTCTTCGGCTTCGGCGCCGAGTAGTAGATGATGTCCTGATAGTCAATGGAAGGGTACTTTACATTGACCCATTTCGGCTCCCCCTTTTCCTTCTTCATCTTTGCCCAGTGCCGGTAAGCCTTCAGTCGCCATTTCAGCATCCACTCTGGTTCATTCTTCTTCGCCGAGATCATGTGGATGGTTTCCTCATTCAGACCACGCGGAATACTATCCGCCTCGATCTCGGTCACAAATCCGTATTTATATTCCTTATCTACAAGGGTTTTGATTGTCTTTGTGTCGGTCGTCATTGTCTCCTCCTTTGAAAGGACATATTCAATGCAAAATTAGCATTTCAAAATTAGTATATTATTATTTCAAATTGATAGTTTTGAATTGCTGATTGTTAATTTTGCATTGATTCTTTTTTGCATTTCTCGCATTGGCACAGTCCCCGAAGGTGTTCAAAGGTGTAGATGCCAGTCCTGTGACCGTCACTCCAGTGGATTTGGTAGGCGTAGCGGCCCACGGGGTTGGTCGAGAGGGGATACACATCCTTGGGAACCGCCTCATCGCGCAACCGTTTCTTCCCCGACATCTCATCAATGCAACCAGCGCAACTGCAGTTGAGGCGCAGGTGGCGGGCCGGGTAGAGGCTCTCATGTCCGTCCTTCCACAGGATGCGTATTACCTCCTTAGAAGGTTGGGTAAACTCCTTCGGCTCGGGGCGGTCGGTCTGCTCTTCGGCACCTGAGGTCTTGATGCTGACCTGGGCAGCCAGGTTCTTTGCAACCATGAGGAACGCCTTCGCCGAGGCCGAGTCGGGAGCCGAATCGACAATGGGTAAGCCCGAGTCTGACGAGGTGCGGATGTCGGTCGAGAGGGGGATCTCGCCCAGGAACGGAAGATCGTGGTCCAGGCAGTAGCGGCGGACGCCACCGCTTCCAAAGATCTCCTCGCGCTGGCCGCAGTGTGTGCAGACGAAACCACTCATGTTCTCGATGATCCCCAGCACCGGCGTGCGCAGTTTGTCGAACATGATCATTGCCTTCTCGGCAACATTGAGTGCGACATCTTGAGGAGTAGAAACGATCGCCGCGCCAGTCAACGGGACCTTCTGGCACAAGCTCAATTGCACGTCACCTGTGCCCGGCGGGAGGTCGACCACCAGATAATCGAGTTCGCCCCACTGGACAGCGCCGAGGAACTGTTCGACAGTCTTGCTCAACATCGGGCCACGCCAGATGACCGCGGTGTCCTTGGGGACGAAGAAACCCATAGAGATGATCTTCACGCCGTAGGCAACAATCGGGATGATCTTTCCGTCCTCTTGGGCTGGTGCATCAAGGGCACCCATGAGGGTCGGAATGCTTGGCCCATAGACATCCATGTCCGCCAGGCCGACCCTCGCCCCCAACTGCGAAAGGGCCACTGCCAAGTTCGCACTGACTGTCGATTTCCCTACGCCTCCCTTACCACTGGCGATGGGGATGATGTTCTTCACCTGCGGAACCAAATTGACTCCGCCTGCCGAGCCCGTCTTCCCTGCCTGACCTTCGGCCAGGGAGGCGGATTCCGACTGGGTTGCGCGCACTCGGGACGTCATCTGAATTTCTACATTTTGGATACCGGGTAACGACAGCACAGCGCGGCGTGCCTCCTCCTTCATCTGCTCTCGCACAGGACAGGCCGGCGTCGTCAATTCGATAGTCAAGGAGATATTCTCCCCGGAGGCCTTCACCTCCTTGACAAATCCCAAGGAAACGATGTCCCGTCCGAGATCCGGATCCTTGACCTGCTTGAGGGCATTGAGGATTGCGTCTTGGGTCGTCGTCACTTCAACCATATCTTTTCACAAGGACGAATTAGACTCTTTGGTGAGTCCATTAATCGGCCGTCTCTTCCTTCGGGGTGAAGGTCTTGCCACAACCACAGGTGTGGACGGCATTGGGGTTTCTCATCACGAATCCCATCCCCAGATGGGCATCCTGGTAGTCGATCTCCATCCCTTCCAAAAAGGTGATGGAATCTTTGTCTACGAAGACTTTCAACCCATGCTGTTCCAACACCTCGTCCCCGGCCTGTGGCTCGGGTTCGAGAGACATCCCGTACTGGTATGCAGTTCCGGTATCGGAACAACCTCCCTGAGAGATAAAGAATCGAATGCCGTGATCGTGCAACTCCTGTTCCTTCATCATGTCCTTCACCTTGGCGACTGCATTTTCCGTTAAGGTGATCATCTCTCCTCCATTTTCTCAAGCCATGAAATTTCTCTCACCATCTGAATGGGCTCGCCCCCCTCACGGGCATCTGGAGCCCCCCCAAAAAAGCCCTATCCGAATATACCACTTTTCCTCTGACTTGTCAATAATTTGTTTTATTCTTATTCTAAAAAGCGTACTCCTCCATCCCCGTCGGGTTTATAGAGTTATTACTCACAGTATCTTGTCACTTATGGAAAACCCTGTTCCCCCGATGCATTTGGAAGAACTTAGAAACCCAGGGCTTTCTTCTTCTCCTCGGCAGTAGGAAGGGAATCCGTCTCTGAGGTGATTTGGGTAATATCGGAAGCCTGAGAGCGATCGGAGTTGATCTGGATATACTGCTGCATATTTTCAGGGACTTCCTCCTCCGGAAAGATGGCTTCCACCGGACACTCCGGGACGCAGGCACCGCAGTCGATGCACTCTTCAGGGTGGATATAAATCATCTTATCCTTCTCCGAGTCCCCGTAGAAACAGTCCACCGGGCAGACCGACACACACTGGGTGAACATGCAATCCTTGCAGTTATCCGTCACTATGTATGCCATGGCAGTCTCCTTAAGGAGTCATGTTAATAAGAGTTTGTTCCATATTATAGGGGGTTTTCACTTAAATAGTAAATCTCTTTCCCTCTCTTGTCAAGAACTTTTTTTATTTTTATTCTAAAAAAGGTTTCCTCCTAATTGATTGAAAAATAGACACTTAGAATTCAGTAATCGAAGAAGTGACTCTTTTTAGATTGTGGAGGGTAAAGGAGATCTCTCACGTTCTCTTTCCAAATTAAGGTGTAGAAGGAGAGTGCAAATTGATTCCTTTTGACACATTTTTTCAAAAGATTGAGAATTCCATTTATTCTAACGATTGTTGAATGCAGAAATTAAAAATTAAATGGGAGAACCTTATTTTGATTTTCGATGTAAAAAGTTGGGGGTAGGATGAATTCAGGAGATAAGAGAGGACTCACTCTCATTCTCTCTTGTGCTACAAGTAAACTGGAGAAGATGATTAAATTTGGAGAGAATTTTGGGAACAGGGGTCCCCCTTACAGTCTCTCAAAATTTGCAAGATCGACCATTGTCCTTAAACCAAAGGAGGTGAAAAGATGATTAAAAAGGTTGGTTGAGTCTGTTGAGCCTCTCCATTTTCTCTCTCTTGTTTTTGACACCCTCCAGTTGGGCTCAGAATTTCTGTGGTCAGGGAGATATGCAGGCTATTCTCGACACCATTCCCCGGACTCAAAATATCAAGAAAGAGGTGAGCACTATTGGGACTTCACCATCACCCTTCTTGACTGTGCAACGGGGGATACCGTGGGAACAATCGAGCAGGCGATCCATATGCTTCCTCTCTGTCCTCAACCCCCTGCCGGAAATGGTACTTTCCCTCCAGGAGGGGTGGATACCCTGAATGGGATCACCGGAGAGATCATTCTTTCTCTGATCACACCGCCAGTAACGGAGACCCTATTCGTTTGGGGAGACATGCGGATTCTGAGGAGCGACCCGGACAGCCTGAGGCATATTGACACAGAGATCTTCTCCATGGAGTTGACCGGGATGAGTCCTACCCTGGGACCCATCAGGGTGCGAGCAGGATCGGATTTCGGGCTACCGCCGAGTCTCGGAGGCATTCAACCCGTAGGACTCAATGATTTCCTTGCCCTCTCCTTCTTCGATATCCACTTTGAGATCACACCCTTGACCGGGACGGAGGAGAAGGGAGAGAGGAAGCGTAAGGAAAGCCCCTTCATCCTCCACCAGACCACTCCAAACCCCTTCACCACGAAGGCAACCATTCGGTTTGGTTTGAAAGAGTCTGGATGGGTGAGCCTCAAGGTCTATAACCTCCGAGGAAAAAGGGTGAAGACCCTATTCGAGGGTAATCGGAACGCTGGACTTCATAAAGGGGTCTGGGATCTGAAGGACGAAGCGGGGAGTGAAGTGAGTTCCGGTGTCTACTTCTACCGCTTGACGGCCAATGGAGCCTCGGAGACGAGGAAGTTGATTCTGATCCGTTGAGAAGAGAAGGGTCAAGAGAATGAGGGGGGATTTGATCCCCCCTCAATTTTTGGGTGACAAGGGAGAAGTCATAATTCAGTCACCAACATGGACCAAGTTTTTAAACTGCAATTCATAGAGTTTGGCATAGAGGCCTCCTTGTCGGAGGAGTTCCTGATGCGTTCCCTCCTCCCGAATCCTCCCCTTGTGGAGGACGAGAATCCGATCAACCTTCTGGATGGTGGAGAGGCGGTGGGCGATGATGATGGAGGTGCGATCCTTCATCAGTTTCGCAAGGGCATCCTGAATCAGATACTCGGTTTCGGTATCCACGCTTGCAGTAGCCTCGTCCAGGACAAGAAGGATCTCTGGGTTGTGGGCTAATGCACGGGCGAAGGCAAGGAGTTGCCGCTCCCCCTGGGAGAGATTGGATCCCCTCTCACTCACCTTCTCCTCATACCCCCTTGGAAGTCGATTGATGAAGCGATGGGCATTTACCACTTTCGCCGCTCTCTGAAGATCCTCGGCATTGAGATTTCCATTTCCCAGTCGAATGTTGGAGGCAATCGTGCCGGAGAAGAGGAAGACATCCTGTAAGACCACACCGATGTGTCTGCGAAGGTCCTTCTGTCGAACCTGCCGGATATCCTTTCCATCAATCAGGATTTGACCTTCCTGGGGCTCATAGAAGCGGCAGAGGAGATTGATAATGGAGGTCTTCCCCGCACCGGTCGCTCCCACCAGGGCGACTCTCTCCCCCTTCTGAACCTCAAAAGAGATCTCCTTCAAGACGTAGTCATGGTCATGATATGCGAAGGAGACACCTTCAAACTGGATATGACCTTCAATCCTCTCAAAGGGGAGCGGCTTCAGAGGATCCTCAATTTTTACCTCAGTGTCCAGGAGTTGGAAGATCCGTTCGGAGGAAGCCATTGCGGTCTGGAGGATGTTGTATTTTTCGGAGAGATCCTGGATGGGCTGGAAGAATCGTTCAGCAAACTGAATGAAGGCAACGAGGATTCCTAAGGTAAGACCATCTCCGAGGATGCGAACCCCACCATACCAGAGGATGAGACCGATCGCAATGGATCGGATGAGGGAGACACCGGGAAAGAAGAGGGAGTAGTAGAAGATGGTCTTAAGATAGGCGTCCAGGTGAAGGCGGTTGAGGTGATCAAACTTTTCAAAGTTCTTTTCCTCCCGGTTGAAGATCTGGACGATCCGCATTCCGGTAATGTTCTCCTGGAGGTAAGCATTCATCCGGGCGAGGCGAGTTCGGATGAGGCGGTAGGACTCCCGAACTTTGGTTTTGAAGAGGAGGGTGGCGAAGAAGAGGATGGGAATGACGGAGAAGGTGACGAGGGCCAATTTCGGATGGAAGAAGACCATTACCGTGACGATACCGATGAGGGTAAAGACATCTCCAAAGATCGCGACGACGCCGGAGGTGAGGACCTCCTTCAGATTCTCCACATCTCCGGTAAGGCGAGTCATCAGACGGCCCACAGGGGTGCGATCGAAGAAGGCGAGGTGGAGGCGTTGAATGTGGCGGAAGAGAGCCATTCGAATTTCGACCATGACCCTCTGACCCGTATACTGGGTCAGGAGGGTCTGACCGTAACGGAGGACAAAAATAAAGAGGAGGACACCAAAATAGAGAAGGGCGATTTTGAAAAGTCCTTCCCCATTCCCTTGGGCAATATACTGGTCGATGGCGACCATGGTGAGAATGGGACCCACCAATTGGAGCAAAGAGACGACAAGGAGGAGAGTGACGGCGAGGATGATGGAACCCTTATAGGGTTTCATGTAGGTCATCATCCGCCGCATCAGGCGGGCATCATAAGCCTTCCCCAAAACTTCTTCTTCGTGATGGATCATAGTAAATTCAAGTAGCAGTTGGCAGTTTGCAGTGGCAGTTGACTGCAACTGCTACCTGCCACTGCTACTGGTTTTTCATTTTGCATTTTCAATTTCCTCAATTTCTTGGGTGAGGAGTTGCCTCCGGTAGAGGTCGGCATAGAGCCCTTTTTGGGAGAGGAGTTCTTCGTGGGACCCTTCTTCAGCAATCCTTCCCTCCTCTAAGACGACGATTCGGTCTGCATCCTTTACCGTTGAGATGCGGTGGGAGATGAGGAGGATCGTCCTTCCTTTCATCCACTCCCTGAAATCCTTTAAGATTGCCTCTTCCGTCTCTACATCCACACTGGAAAAGGCATCATCCAAGATGAGAATCTTGGGGTCTCTGGCGAGGGCTCGGGCTAAGGCGGTTCTCTGCCCCTGTCCTCCAGAAAGAGTGACACCTCGTTCCCCAACTACCGTCTCAAATCCCTGAGGGAAACTCTCAATCTCTTCTATGAAATGGGCGATTCGAGTTGCCTCCTCAATCCGTAATTCGTGATTCGTGATTCGTGATTCGATACCGAAACCGATATTCTCTTTGAGAGTATCCGAGAAGAGAAAAGTTTCTTGGGGGACATAGCCAATACTCTTCCGAAGGGTCTGGAGGGAGATCTCTCGAAGGTCTATTCCATCCATGGTAACACTTCCTTTTTGGGGATCAAAGAGGCGGGGGATCAGGCGGATGAGGGTGGACTTCCCCGATCCTGTCCTTCCCACAATGGCGAGGGTCATGCCTCTTTCAATCTTTAAGTTGACCCCTTGAAGGACAGGATATCGATCTTTCTCGTAGGCAAAGGTTACATCTTTGAATTCAATCTCTCCTTCAATTAATTTCGAGATTCGACCCTGACCCTGAACTTGTTTCAGGGGATTCAGGGCGTGATTCGTCCCTGACCCTGAACTTGATTTAGGGGATTCAGGGCGTGGTTTGTCTTGGATTTCCGGTTCTTCCTTCAGAATCTGGTTCACCCTCCCCATGGAGGCAGCGCCCCTCTGGAAGAGTTCAAAGACCCAGCCCAGAGCCATCATGGGCCAGGCCAACATCAAGAGATAGGCGTTGAAGGCAACAAAATCGCCCAGAGTAATCCTTCCTTCAATCACTCCCATTCCCCCTATCCAGAGGACAATGATGGCACCGATGCCGGTGAGGACACTCATCAAAGGAAAGAAAAGTCCCGAGACCCGGGCAAGTTCCATATTCCGTTTGAGATACTCCCGATTGAGACCCAAAAAATCTTCCGTCTCTTGATCCTCCTGTGTATACGCCTTGATCACACGGATACCGGTCAGATTCTCCTGCGCCATTGTAGAGATCTTGGAATATTGGGCCTGGACGGTTTCAGATCGGTAATAAACTGTTTTAATCGCTCGATAGAAGAGTGCGGAGAGAAGAAAGAGGGGGAGGAGGGCATAGGATGTCAGACGGGGATCCAGGATGAGCATCATGGTGATGGCAAAGATCAGGAGGGTGAGGGTGTTGAAACTGTTCATAATCCCTGGACCTAAGACGGAGCGGATGGCATTGAGGTCATTGGTGGCTCTTGCCATCAGATCTCCGGTCGACCTTCGGTTATAAAAAGAGAAGGAGAGTTTCTGGAGGTGGCGGAAGAGATCGTTCCGCAGGTCATATTCCATCCATCGTGATGCTCCCACTAAATATCGTCGCATCAGGAACCGAAAGATGCCACCGACCAACGCCACCCCCACCAAAAGACCCGCATAGCCCGCAAGAGTTTTGATCAAAACCCCCTTTTCCAGGCTGTCAATGGCAGCCCTCAGGATCCAGGGGGCAAGGACCTCCATTCCGGTTGTGAGAAGGACAAAGAGAAATCCCATCAGAATCCGCCAGCGGTAGCGGTGGAGGTAAGGAAGCAATGATTTTAACTCTTTCATTGGCTTAAAGAAATTATTATAACAGACTTACGTTCTTTCGTCAAGGGTAAGAGCACGGTAGTTACAATCCGCCTCAGGCGGATTATGTTTTCTTTTCCCATTTTTGACCCTTTTTTTAAATTTGGTGTCACAGGCATCCTTGCCTGTGTAGCAAAAGATTTTCCAAACTCGACATTCTTCAGTTGTAGGGTTTTGATTCATCCCGAGCCCGATTCTCCCATCGTCCCATCCTCTGGAGGGCAAGTCCTCAGGTTCTTTCCTCTTGATTCCCCTTTCCATTTAAGTTAAAATGAAACTGTAGGGGCTGCATTCAGGTCGTCTGCTTGCTCATCCTCCTCATCACCGTCCTATTGAAATTGAGGCAGTAAGAAAGTCAGCGATCAGTTGTCAGTTTTCAGTTGCCAGAGTGTCTTTAAGACAGACGAGTAAAACGGAATTCGAAATCTTTCTTGACAAGAGAATCGTTCAGGATTATAGTCTGAAAAAGAGGTTGAGATGAAAAGGTCTTTATCCTTTCTATGTAGAGCAGTCTTTTCCCTATTTGTTATATTCAGTCTCCTTGCTCCTGCATTATGGGCTCAGGATTCCTTGAATGTGCGTTTAGTAGGATCCTATGACACTCCGAGTCGTGCGTGGGATGTTTCCGTCTCGGGAAATTATGCCTATGTAGCGGATGGAGACTCCGGACTCCGAATAATTGATATTTCCAATCCCTCTTCCCCTTCCGAAGTCAGCGCCTATAGAGAACCAGGCTCATGGAGGGTTACCGTCTTTGGTAACTATGCCTATGTGGCAGATCTTAAAATTCTCCGAATCGTTGACATCTCAAATCCTTACTCCCCCTTTGAAGTCGGATCCTATAATTCGCCGGGAATAATTCACGAAATTTCCATCTCAGGAAGCTATGCCTATTTGGCGGACGAGTTGGATGGGATTCGGATCGTTGACATCTCCAATCCTAACTCACCCTTTGAAGTCGGTTTCTATGATACATCGGGCGTTGTTTATGGAATTGCTGTCTCTGGAAACTATGCCTATGTAGCAAATTTTGGTCAGGGTCTCCTAATTCTCAACATCACCAACCCCGCTTCTCCTTTTCAAGTCGGAATTCATGATACGCCGTTGCCTGGCTTCGCTCATGGAGTCGCCGTCTCTGGAA
>JADFOU010000195.1 GCA_022562655.1 candidate division TA06 bacterium | reverse complement strand
AACCCACTGTTGGGTTCCGAGGGTATCCAATTTCACCACGGTGAAGTCCCAGTCCGTGCCGGGGTTCTCAGTGAGGCCGGCGGCATAAACATACCCTGAAGGGTCATAGGTGATGGCATCGGCTCGGTTACGGGTGGTGCTGTCTCCATAGGTAAAGATCCATTCTTGGTTTCCACTCGGATTGATCTTAATGACTGTGAAGAGCATATCGTTTCCAAGGTTATTGGTAAGTCCAGCGGCATAGACATTTCCGGAGGGATCCAGGACTAGGGAGGTCGCCTCGTCATAGAGGGAGCCAAATACGGAATCTACGGAGTCGTAGATGTAGGTCCACTCCGGTGAGGGTTGGGCGTATAAGATGTTACTATTGAAAATGAGCCAGCCAATTCCTATTGCCGATGCAAGGGTTTTGTCTTTCATTCTCATCACCGCAACAAGATCATCTTCCGGGTCAGTTTATCATTGCCTCTTTTCAACAGATAGAAATAGACCCCTGAAGGAACCCTCTGACCTGCTTGATCACTGCCATCCCACCTCACTGAATAACGCCCCCCTTCTTGCTCCCCATCCACCAATGTCTGAATCAGTCGTCCCGTAAGATCATAAATCCTCAGTGAGACCTCACCGGGATGGACTAACTGATAGTCAATTCTTGTAGAGTGATGGAAGGGATTTGGGGTGGCTGGGTAGAGGGTGGTGGTTTTTGGAGGAATGGAGGGAGGTGTTTCAGCGATTCCGACAGGCGGACAAGGTAGAACTAACGAGTCGGGAAGCGTGAAGTCAGGGAGACTGTCTCCGAGGAGGAAGTTACCCCCTCTCAGAGAGGCAAATTTTGCCTGATAGGCCTGAAACCAGTTGCTTGCCGTATCTGTGGGTGCCACAGCCTGGCGGGCCGTGGACCAGCCGGGGTTGTCAAACATAGCCTGGGCCCAGAAGGAGTTAAGGGCGAAATCATTAAAGTTGTGGGGAGGGCCTGGAACTGGGTCACATCCCCCCTCATGGAACCCCTCTGCCGCAATGTAGGCAAGGACGACACGAACAGAGTCTCCAATAGGAAGCCCCTGTCCAGGAGAGTTCTCCACAGGTCCAAAGGAGTAGAGGTAGCGGGTATCTGCACCAAAAGGTGGAGTGAGGGGATTGGGCGGCGGCACCTCCTCCTGGTCGGGGTCGAACTCCCCATTGGACATCAAGAGATATTTGGATACATCATCTATTGGGGTTCCGGGATCGTCATCCGTGGGGCACTGCATCCGCTGGATCTCCAGGAGCTTCTGGTCATTCGGGTTATTGGGGTTCCAGGGGCCAAAGTCATTATCACAATCTCCATTGGAAACCCACCAGTTGAAGGAGATAAGACCCGGCTCGGTCACATCCCTTCCACCGGCATAGAGGAGTCGGACACCGCTCACCCCATCGGCACCCTCACATCCATCATCATCAGCGGTCCAGGCAATATTTACCAGAGTGCTGTCCCCACCGGGTCCACCGGGAACCCATTCTACAAAGCCGCTTATATCATCTTCATGACGAACCCCTACGTTGGGACCCACATCTGCATCTATATAGAGGCCTACATATAACTCGCTTAGAGGTTGTCCACCGATATTTTTGATCCAGAAGTCGAGGATGACAAAATCCTCCACACAACTGTAGGACCATGCATAACTCGACTGGCGCACCTCAACTCCAATCGGGGTATGGTTAGGGGCATAAGGAAAACCGACGGTATCGGAATAGAGGGTGAGAAAATCCTCCTCGGAGATAGCACCATAGTCCTCATCAATCATACCGTCTCCATCGTCATCCTTTCCGTTATAAATCTCCTCGTCCACATTGGGTTCTCCCAAATCAGGAAGTTGATTCCCCCTTGTCCCTTCTCCGGGCTGCCAAATTCCATCCCCTTCCGAACCGTCCAGGTCAGGTCCTGGATAGAAGGCGTCACCAGGACAAATCCCATCCCGCCCGCAATCGTTCCAGTCCTGGGGATAAGCAGGGCCCACCCACTGATAGCCTATATCATGGAAGAGGCTATCCCAATCCCCATCGTCATCCACCCCTTTCTGATTGGGTACACCTACATCCCGTATGCTCGCCTTCCAGATGGTATCCTCATCCGCATCGCCGGGGAAGAGTTCATAAAAATCACTTCCTGTTTCGTCGGCGACCGTCCAGCCTTCCACTCCTGTAGCCACAATTGTGTCTCCTGCAACAATGGCGCCGATCCACAACCCCGCACCAAAAAGATACTCCATATTGGACCCTGCTGGAAATTCTGCATTGGGTGCCCCGGAACAGTAAACTCCATTGCCAGCACCAAAAAATCCCCAGTTGGTGATGGTGAGCCAGAGGTTTCCTACACGGTGGGTCCTACACTTGGTCTTCACCTGTCCCAGAGAGACTGGTTCTCTCTTCGCTCCTTGGAAATCCCTCCCCCAAAGGGAGGAAGGACTAAAAAATCCAAGGAGTGCCAAGAAAATCAATAACTTTTTCCCCATTTTACCTCCTGTGTAACACCGCAAAACAGATGTACCTCTTTGAAAGTCAACAACTTCTTCTCTTGCAACTTTTTTCCTTTTCAATCAGTTCATAAGTTCTCCTACCTCCTACCTACAACCTACTACTACCTACTGATGTTTCATCATTGGAACTTTCACACCCTTCTCCTTCGCAGTCCGGATCGCTTCTTCATAGCCGGCATCCACATGTCTTGCAACACCGATTCCAGGATCATTGGTCAGGACCCGTTCGATCCGCTTCTCCATCTCCGGAGTTCCATCGGCGACAATCACTTGACCGGCATGGATGGAGAGCCCCATTCCTACCCCTCCTCCGTGGTGTATAGAGACCCAGGAGGCACCAGAGACGGCATTTAAGAGACCATTTAAGATCGGCCAGTCCGCAACGGCATCGGAACCATCCCGCATCCCTTCCGTCTCCCGGTTGGGGGAGGCGACAGAGCCACAATCTAAATGGTCTCTTCCAATTACAATAGGGGCTTTGAGATCTCCTTTTTTTACCATTCCATTGATCACCTTTCCGAATCGATCCCGCTCCCCATAACCCAGCCAGCAGATCCGTGCGGGTAAACCCTGGAAGGGCACTTTCTTTTGAGCCATACGAATCCATCGCTCCAGGGCTTCATCTTCAGGGAATTCCTTCAGGACGACCTCATCGGTTTTGAGGATGTCATCCGGATCTCCGGATAGTGCAGCCCATCGGAAGGGACCTTTTCCCTTACAGAAGAGGGGGCGGATGTACTCCTGGACAAAGCCCGGGATTTCAAAAGCATTCTCCACACCAGCCTTCTTTGCCTGTCCACGGATGTTATTTCCATAATCAAAGGCAATTGCCCCTTCTTTCTTCATCTCCAGCATTGCCTCCATCTGTCTTGCCATGGATTCATAAGACCGCTGGATATACTCGTCCGCGTTCCTTCGCCTCAAATCCAGGGCGTCTTCAAAAGAGATCCCTCCCGGGACATAGCCATTCAATTCATCGTGGGCAGAAGTTTGGTCTGTGAGGACATCGGGAATGATCCCTCGCTTCACCAGTACCGGATGGATCTCCGAGGCATTTCCCACAAGACCAATGGAACGGGGAATCTTCTTCTTTTGAGCCTCCTCCACCCATCCCAAAGCCTCGTCCAGATTGTCGGTCATCACATCGCAGAAACCCTGCTGGATTCTCCGTTCGATCCTCTTCCGATCTACCTCGACATCCAGACAGACCCCTTCATTCATGGTGATGGCGAGGGGTTGGGCGCCGCTCATCCCCCCCATCCCAGCGGTGAGTACAAATTTCCCTTTCAATGAACCACCGAAATGTTTTCTTCCACACTCTGCAAGGGTTTCGTAGGTTCCCTGAAGGATTCCCTGAGTTCCAATATAGATCCAACTCCCCGCCGTCATCTGCCCATACATCATCAACCCCATGGCTTCCAATTTCCTGAAATGATCCCAGGTCGCCCATTGGGGGACCAAGAGGGAGTTTGCAATCAATACCCTGGGAGCCTCCTTGTGGGTCTTGAAGATCCCTACGGGTTTACCCGATTGAATCAACAAGGTCTCATCGTTTTCCAGTTCTCTTAAGGATTTTACGATTGCATGATAACACTCCCAATTCCTTGCGGCTTTACCGATTCCCCCATATACGATGAGTTCCTCAGGCTTCTCCCCAACCTCCGGATCTAAATTATTCATCAGCATCCGGAGAGCCGCCTCCTGGTGCCAGCTCTTGCAGGAGAGGGTAGTCCCTCGGGGTGCCCGAACGGGACGGTACCCCATCTCCTTGGGTTCTATGGGTTTTGTGGATTTTGCCATTTTTATTTTCTAGTTTCAAGAAGAGATTGTCGCCAGTCTTTTGACTTTAGCTCACCATCTTCAACCCACTTTTCGACTCCAAATTGAAACATTCCAAGCGGTAGAGGATTCGTAGCATTGGGGTTGTGAACAATAATTATGTCACTTCCATTTTGATTCCAGTTGTTTGAAATCCAATGGGGAGAAAACATCACCGCACTGATTCTTTGATAATCATTATCTATGAATAGAGTTGTAGGAATCTCTGTACCAGAGGTTTTAAGAATAGATTCTCTTTTAGCATAGGATTCATTGATGATCTCACCTGAATTAAGGGC
>JADFOU010000194.1 GCA_022562655.1 candidate division TA06 bacterium | reverse complement strand
AAGGAACCTGTGATTCCTACGATAATAAATCCCCCATCATAGGTTTCTTGGACATCGTGAGCCACATCCCAAGCAGAGCCGCCATAGGTCCGAGTCCAGAGGGTATCGCCGGATGAGTTTGTCTTGATCAGGTAAACATCCGACAAGCCTACACCGAAGGACTGGGTCCAACCTGCAATGATATACCCTCCATTCAAGGTCTGCTGAACAGAGCGCCCTTCATCCCTGGAAGTGCCGCCGTAGGTCCTAGTCCAGAGTGTGTCGCCCGAAGAGTTGGTCTTGATCAGGTAGACATCCCACTCTCCTGCACCGTAGGATTCTGTCCGACCTGTTATAATATACCCTCCATCTGAGGTTTGCCGGACAGACCAGCTCCAATCCCCGGAAGTGTCGCCGTAGGTTTTTTCAAAGGCAATCTGAGGAAGGTAAATTCCGGGAAGTTCACGCCGGCAATGAGAGATGAATAGAAGAAGGGGAAATAGTAAAAACAGATGCCATGAGCGGATCGCCCGATTTCGTCTCTTTCTCTTCATTGGAATAGAATTTTTATTTTTGAATTGATCCGCATCAGGCGGATTTCATTTTGAATTTCCTTCACTCCCACTCAATCGTCGCGGGGGGTTTGGAGGTGATGTCATAGACGACCCGGTTGACTCCCTTCACCTCGTTGGTAATCCGATTGGAGATCCTCTGGAGGAATTCCGGAGAGAACTGGAACCAGTCGGCGGTCATTCCGTCCCGGCTTGTCACCGCCCGGAGGGCGATGACATTCTCGTAAGACCGCTCATCCCCCATCACTCCCACAGACTTGACCGGAAGAAGAACAGAGAAAGCCTGCCAGATCTGATCGTAGAGTTCCTCCCTCTCAATCTCTTCCAGATAGATGGCATCCGCCTCCCTCAGTGTTTCAAGTCGCTCTTCCGTCACCTCTCCTAAGATTCTCACAGCCAATCCTGGACCCGGGAAGGGGTGGCGTCCGTAGATCTCAAGAGGGAGGTCTAACGCCCGAGCCACTTCTCTCACCTCATCTTTGAAAAGGTCCTGAAGGGGTTCGATCAACTTGAAGTTCATGGTGGAGGGAAGCCCACCGACATTGTGGTGGGTCTTGATGGTGGAAGAGGGTCCCCGAACGGATCGGGATTCAATCCGATCAGGATAGAGGGTCCCTTGGGCGAGGAAATCTGCGCCCCCTTGCCTTTCAGCCTCTTCTTCAAAAACTCGGATGAAGATCTCGCCAATCACCTTTCTCTTCTCTTCAGGATCTGTGACTCCGGAGAGGGCTTTGATGAAGCGATCTTTTGCATTGATCAATTTAAAATTAGTATTGTTCATATTGAAATGAGCAGTGGCCTGCTCCACATCTCCCTTTCTGAGAAGACCCGTGTCGACAAAGATGGGGATGAGTTGTTTTCCAATGGCTCGATGGAGGAGAAGGGTGGTGACAGAGGAGTCCACGCCTCCGGAGAGGCCGCAGATCACCTTCTTCTCTCCCACCTCCTCCTGGATTCTGGCAATGGTTCTTTCAATGAAGGTTGGAATGGTCCAGTCGCCGGAGCAGTGGCAGATTGTAAAGAGAAAGTTTTTGAGGATTGTCACACCTTGAGGGGTGTGGGAGACTTCCGGATGGAATTGGATGCCGTAAAATTTCCTTTTGGAATCTCGAATGGCGGCATAGGGGGAGTTGTTGGAATGGCCGATGGGTTCAAATCCCGGGGGGAGTTTTTCTACAACATCCCCGTGACTCATCCAGACGGGAATGTTCTGGATGCTGGATTCTGGATTCTGGATACGTGAACCGGATGGTATGATATCTTTGAAGAGGTCGCTCTTGTCATCTATGGTAAGGGTTGCCCTTCCATACTCCCTTTTCCATGCCTTTTTGACCTCTCCCTTGAAGAGGTGAGCCATCACCTGAAGGCCATAGCAGATCCCAAGAATGGGAACGCCCAAGTCGAAGACCTTCCCATCGTAAAGAGGTGCCTTTTTGTCATAGACACTGGAGGGACCCCCGGAGAGGATAATACCCTTTACTCCGCTTGAGGCGGATTTCAGAAGAGAAGCGGATGTTTCACAGGGAAGGATCTCACAATAGACCTGGAGTTCACGAATTGTACGGCAGATGAGTTGGGTGTACTGGGAGCCAAAGTCGAGAACGACGATTCTTTCCATGTAATACGAATTGGTAATTGGTTAAATGGTAAGGGGTTTAAGAATCATTTAACTATTTAACCATTTAACCAGTATCTTGCAGTCGTTTGAGGGCTGATTGGGCGGCAAGTTGGATCTGGCGGTTTTTGTCTTCTGTGAGTCTTTGAAGTTCTTCCTGAACAACCTCCCCGCCAATCTTGGCGAGGGCAAAAATAGCGCTTACCCGAATATCATCGGAGTATTTGGACCGACCTAAAAATGAGCTCTCTGCCAGGATATTTTTGAGGGGTTCGATAGCCTGGTCCTTTCCTATCTGGCCCAGTACGCGACAGATCTCCTTCTGGATCCTCTGGTTCTCTTCCTGGGTGAGGAGATCCGAAAGGGCCTGGACGGATAGATCCTCACCGATCTTCCCGAGGGTACGAATCGCCTCTAATCTAGCTCTGGGCTCCCCCTCCTTCAGGATCTCCAGAAGGGACTTCTCAGCATCTTCTCCTCCAATTTTTCCGATCCCATTGAAGGCTTCCATTCGGACCAATTCATGGGGATCTTTTAGAAGACGAGAGAGGGGTTTAATGGCGGAAGGATCCCCGATCACTTTGAGGATGGAGGCAGATTCTCTCCGAATATTCCAGCGTTCGTCCTCAAGAGTAGGGAGTAGGGGTTCAATCGCCTCTTTTCCAATATGAATGATGAGGTCGTGGATCCTTCTTCGGAGGGTCCTGTCCTCTGCCTCCAGGTAGATGTCAATGATGAGGGGCATAGCCTCTTTCCCCATCTGGACTATGGCCTCCCGGACTTCCTTATAGATCCCGGACTCCCAGAGGGCGGAGAGGAGACTTGCGAGGGCATCGCGTCCTCCCACTTTTCCAAGGGCTTGGATCGCCCGCTTCCGCTTGCTCTCTGAGGAAATTTGGTCGGTGAAAATCCCTTGTATCTCGTCGGAGATCTCATCCTGTCCCTTCTCCCGCATGATCCGGGCGACCTTTTCCATGACGGAGACATAAGCTAAATAGACCTCAAAGGATTCTTCTTTTTCGAGATTCTCCTTGAGGGTTTTCAACAACTTATCAGAGGCTTGGAATTTCTCCTTGGTTAAGAGAGAGACGAGAAGTTCTCCGACGCTTTCCGCTGCCCGCTTTCTGATTTCAGGGGAGGGATCTTCGAGGGCCTTAATGAAGGGGCTCATGATTTGGTCTACATCCTCTAATTCAATTCTATCTTTAATTTGGGTTTTGAGTTCCTCCACCGAGTCCTTGGCTAAGAGGACTGCCTCCCCCCCTCGGATGTGCTCTGCATGGGTGATGGAAATATCTCCGAGGGTTTCCTCTCCGAGAAGGGCAAACTTTCCACCGCTCGGAACTCCGAGACCAGGAGCAGCCCCGGGCGAAGCAGGGGCGGTCGGGGATTTTCCCATCTCCTGGGCAAGACCGGCTTCAAGAGCAGGATAGACCTGCTCCTTTCGCTCGGGATCCAGGGAGAGTGTGGAGACGAACTTTCGGATGAGGGCGAGGGAGTCATCCTCGGTTTTCCCTTCCTGACGGATCTCCTGAAAACGACTCATTACTGCGTCTACTAAATCCTTGTCAGGGACCCGGGCGAAGGCGTTTCGCAGGACCTTTGCCATCCTGGCGTTAAAGGCTTCTCGATCCTCCACCTTTGCTTCCAGGGTGGGTTTGAGGAGAATTATGAACTCTGTCAGTCCTTTAAGATATTGGCTCTTCTCCTTTTCGCCATGAAGGTTGAAGAGGGATTGTGCAACCCTCTCCACATTTGTCACTGCCCGATCCAATTTAGAAAGGTTTTTCCACTCCTCCGGGCTGATGGGAATTCCTGCTTTTCCAGGAACCCCTCCCTCTCCTTCTGAAGTACCTCCCATGTCCGGAAGAGGAGCCTGGAACATGAGAGCGGAAAGTCCCTCAGGGTTCTGCTTCAGGGTGGAGATCATTTTTCCGGGGTCAGTGAGCATTTTCTGAAAGACCTCCCCGGAGATTGGAGCGGAGGGTGTGGGGGCAGAGGGTGTGGGAGTGACCTCTACACGTCTCTCTTGATCAATAGCGGCTTTAATGGTTGGATAAATCCGATCCTTCTGTTCCTGATCAAGAGAGAGGGTGGAGATAAACTTCTGGATGTGGGCGAGGGAATCTTCTACGGATTGGCCCTCTTGTCGGATCTCCCGGAATCGGCTCATCACCGCATCCACTACTTCCTTGTCAGAGGCTTTAGAGAGGGCGTTTCGAAAGACCTTCGCCATCCTGGTGTTGAAGGCATCTCGGTCTTTTACTCGTCCCTCCAAGGAGGGTTTTAGGAGCATGACAAACTCTGTCAGCCCTTTTATATATTTGGACTTCTCCGTTTCGCCATACTGGTTATAGAGGGTTTGTGCAACCCCCTCCACGTTGATCATCGCCCGATCCAGGTCAGAAAGGCTCTTCCACTCCTCCGGGCTGGGGAGCCCCTCTGTCCCTCCTCCTCCTCCCCCTCCCCCTATTCCT
>JADFOU010000193.1 GCA_022562655.1 candidate division TA06 bacterium | reverse complement strand
AAACGATAAATGACAAAATTAAAGGATATAAAATTATTTGGATTTGAATATCTAGACTTTGGACTTAAATCTATTGTCTATAGTCTAACGTCAAAAGTCTTAAGACGATGAAGATTCACGAATATCAGGCGAAGGAAATCCTAAGGAAGTTCGGGTTACCCATTCCTCCGGGTGAGGTTGCCCGAACTCCAGAAGAAGCGGAATCCATTGCTAAGAAAATCGAAAAGCCCCTCGTCATCAAGGCTCAAGTCCATGTAGGAGGGAGGGGGAAGGCTGGAGGGATCCAGTTTGCTAAGACCCCTGGGGAAGCCAAAGAAGTTGCTGCAAAAATATTGGGAATGGAGATTAAAGGGCTTCGTGTGAAGAAGGTCCTTGTGGCGGAGAATGTGGATATTGAAAATGAAGTCTACCTGGGAATCATCTTGGATCGAAAGTCAAAATCCCCCGTCGTAATGGTGAGTCCGGAAGGAGGGATAGAGATTGAAGAGGTTGCAAAGAAGACACCCGAAAAGATTTTTAAGAAACCAATCAACTCTCTGGATGGGTTTCTTCCTGAGGAGGCGGAGGACCTCTCTTCTAAAATTTTCCAGGATACAGACCTGAGACTGAAGTTGACTGAAATCCTGGGTTCTCTCTATGATGCCTTCTATAAAAAAGATGCCTCCCTGATAGAGATCAATCCCCTCGCCCTCACTCCTGAGGGAGACCTCTTCGCCGTTGACGCCAAGATGGTCATGGATGACAACGGACTCTTCCGGCATCCTGAGATCGAAGCGATGAGGGATCTTGAAGAAGAGGATCCTACCGAATTGGAAGCGAAGGAGAAGGGGCTCTCTTTCATTCGGTTGAATGGGAATATCGGTTGTGTGGTGAATGGTGCCGGTCTCGCCATGGCGACGATGGACATCATCAAACATTATGGGGGTGAACCCGCCAATTTCTTAGACATCGGTGGAAGTTCCAATCCGGAGAAGGTGACCACAGCAATGAAGATCCTCCTCGCGGATCCCAATGTGAAGGCTGTTTACTTCAACATCTTTGGAGGCATTACACGATGTGATGATGTAGCGAACGGGATTGTCCAATCATTGAATCAGATGGAGGTAAAGGTCCCCATTGTCATACGATTGACCGGGACCAACGAAGAGAAGGCAAGGGAGATCTTGCAGAAGACCGATCTACTCCACGTTCCTTCCATGGCAGAGGGAGCGAAAAAGGCAATTGAACTTGCCAAAGAATAGACCATAGACTATAGACATGAGACTAAAAACTAAAGTCTAAAGTCTAAAGTCCAAAGTCCACAGTCTGAATTAACATGAGTATCTTAGTCGATGAAAATACCCGTGTGGTGGTCCAGGGAATTACGGGAAGGGATGGGTCCTTCCATACCCACCAGATGGTGGAGTATGGGACAGAGGTTGTGGGAGGGGTGACTCCGGGGAAGGGAGGGATGAAGCAAGATGGAGTCCCCGTCTATGATACAGTCCAAGAGGTTGTGGAAAAAGAAGGTGCAAATACCTCTGTCCTCTTTGTTCCTGCAAAGTTTGCCTCGGATGCAATCGTGGAAGCAGCCGATGCAGGGATAAAACTTGTCGCCTGTATCACGGAAGGAATCCCTGCACTGGAAATGTCAAGGGTTAGCCACCAGTTACAAAAAAAGAAGGTATACCTCATAGGTCCGAATTGTCCTGGTCTCATCAGTCCCGGGAAGTCGAAAGTAGGAATCATACCCGGTAGGATCTGTAAGAAGGGATCCATTGGAGTTGTCTCTCGAAGCGGAACCCTCACCTATGAGATCGTCCATCACATAACCCATGCAGGCTTAGGACAATCCACAGTGATCGGGATCGGAGGCGATATGATCATCGGGATGAAGTTTATGGATTGTTTGAGACTTTTTGAAGAAGATCCCGAGACAGAAGGGGTCGCCCTGATCGGGGAGATCGGGGGGACGGATGAGGAGGAGGCAGCGGATTTTATCAAGAACGAGATGGAGAAGCCCGTTGTCGCTTTCATCGCCGGCCTCACAGCCCCACCGGGTCGTCGTATGGGACATGCTGGGGCCATCATCTCTGGAGGAGAAGGAACGGCAAAGGAGAAAGTGGAGGCCTTTGAGAGGGCGGGTATTCCTGTGGCGCATGAACCGGAAGAAGTCGTAAAGCTGTTAAATGGTTTAATGGTTAAATAGTTAAATGGAAATTTTTGTTTTCCTTCGATTTAACAGATTACCATTTAACCAATTACTATGCCTCTAATGGAAAGGACACTTTTTATCATTAAGCCGGATGGTGTAGAGAGGAAGGTCGTAGGAGAAGTCATTCGAAGGATAGAGAAGGAAGGGTTTCAGATCCTTCAGATGAAGATGCTTCGGATGACGAAACAAGAAGCGGAGAGATTGTATGCCATCCACCGGGATAAAGAATTCTATTCTTCTTTGATTGAATTCATCCTCTCTGGTTCTGTCGTCCTTCTCCTTTTAGAACGTCAGGAGGCGATCTCCAAGTTAAGGGAGCTTGCTGGAAAGACAAATCCGGCAGAAGCTGGAAAGGGAACGATTCGAGGAGACTTTGGAACCACCATTCAGAACAACATAGTCCATGCATCGGATTCAATCGAGACAGCAGAGCGAGAGATCACAATCTTCTTTCCATGATGGTTAAATCGTTAAATAATTGAATGGTTAGAGGGTTGAATGGTTTTAAGGTCAAATTTAACTATTTAACCAATCACCATTTAACGGTCTTTTAAACTGATTTATAGGCTTGACATACCATCAGAAGTCTGATAAATTTAAAAAAATTTGAAGTGGGAGAAAATCAAAGAAAGACCCGGCACAAGGTTTCCCTCATAGGTGCTGGACAGATTGGAGGGACATTAGCCCTTATGATCGCCCAGAGGGAATTGGGGGATGTGGTGTTGGTGGACATCACAGATGGAATTCCTCAGGGAAAGGCTCTTGACCTCTTGGAATCGGCACCCCTGGGAGATTTTGATGTCCAACTCAAAGGGTCCGATGGATATGAGGCGACAAAAGACTCAGACCTCTATATTGTGACAGCTGGCCTACCCCGGAAGCCGGGGATGAGCCGTGACGATCTCCTCCGGACGAATACAGAGATTGTCAAAAAAGTCGCCGAGAATATAAGTCAATATTCCCCCCACTCCACGATCATTGTCATCACCAATCCCCTGGATGTCATGACTCAACTCATGCTGCGTATGACCGGCTTCTCAAAGAAACGGGTGGTGGGTATGGCAGGGGTATTGGATACAAGTCGGTTTCGGTCTTTTGTGGCAATGGAGATGGGTGTCTCTGTAGAAGATGTGACAGCTCTGGTGATGGGAGGGCACGGAGATTCGATGGTTCCTCTTCCTCGTTACTGCAACGTGTCAGGAATCCCTCTCACCGCCTTCTTGAGTCAAGAGAAAATCGATGAGATTGTAGAGCGGACGAGGAATGCTGGAACGGAAATTGTGGGACTTCTCAAATCTGGAAGTGCCTACTACTCTCCAGCAGCAGCGGCGGTAGAGATGGCTGAGGCGATTTTAAAGGACAAGAAGCGCCTCCTCCCCTGTTCGGCTTATCTGGAAGGGGAGTATGGGATTCAAGGATACTATTTAGGAGTTCCTGTGATCCTGGGAGCTGGAGGGGTCGAGAGGGTGATTGAGGTTGAATTAAATGATGCGGAAAAGAGGGCTTTGAAGAAAAGCCTCGAGCATGTGAAAAGTCTGGTAGACCAACTCCACCTTAATTAGAATCGGTAATTGTTTATGGGTGATTCGTTAAACCTGTCAGGTCCTGAACTTGTTTCAGGACAGGTCAGGAATTGACCCATTTCTATTGAACCCATTATCTTATTAATGAACAAAGAGGGGAATTCCATCCAGATCGTCGAGGGGAAACTCTCCGTTCCTGATTACCCCATCATCCCTTTTATTGAAGGGGATGGAGTGGGACCAGAAATAATGAAGGCAGCGAAGAGGATCTGGGAGAAGGGAATCGAGGTCGCATACGGAGACCAGAAAAAAATTGTTTGGCTCAGATGTTCAGCCGGGGAGAAGGCGCTGGCAGAACATGGCGACCCTCTACCCGAAGAGACCGTTGAAACCATCCGGAAGCACATCGTAGCCATAAAGAGTCCCCTCACCACCCCCGTAGGTGGGGGATACCGTAGCCTGAATGTGACCCTCCGGCAGACATTAGACCTTTATGCCTGCGTCCGCCCAGTTCATTACTTTGAAGGCGTTCCCTCACCGGTTGTCCATCCTGAGAGGATGGACGTGGTCATCTTTCGGGAGAATACGGAGGATGTCTATGCCGGTATCGAATGGCCCAAGGGATCCCAGGAGGTGGAGAAACTCATCTCCTTTGTCAAAAAGGAATTTGACATCTCCATTCGGGAAGATTCCGGTATAGGGATCAAGCCCATCAGCGAAAGGGCAACAAAGCGTCTCGTCCGGAAGGCACTCCAGTATGCCATTGACCAGAAGAGGAGGAGCGTCACTCTTGTTCATAAAGGGAATATAATGAAATACACAGAGGGGGCCTTCCGCGATTGGGGATATGATGTAGCCAAGAAGGAGTTCGAGTGCAGGGTGATTACAGAAAAAGAAGTTGGTCACCTACGCTCCAAAGCTTCGGCGACGGAGCGCAGAAGCAGTGAGCCGGG
>JADFOU010000192.1 GCA_022562655.1 candidate division TA06 bacterium | reverse complement strand
CTGGCATGGCCCAGGACCTGTTGGATGTCGTGCATATTGGCCCCATTTTCAGCAAGTTCTATTGCATAGTGCCGACGTAGATCCTTGACTTGAATCTCAGGCAACCCAACCTTCTCCCTAGCCTGTTCCCAAGGTTTTCTGCAATCGTGCCAACGGTCCTTAGTTTTGAGGTTATAGAAGACGTAAACACAGTCCTTCAGTTTGGGAAGGGCTTTCACTGCCTGAATAGCCTCATCGGTGAGTGGAACGTACCGATACTTTTTAGACTTAGTGTCTTCGCTGAACACCACCAGCTTGGATTCTTCCTGGATTTGTCCTTGCTGCAATGACAAGGCTTCCTCACGTCTGCAACCTGTTTCGCGGATGAAAGTGAACAATGGTCTGCAATCCGGTCTTACAGCATCAATAACCTTTTGAACCTGATCTTCAGTAAAACGAGGTCTCTCCTTCTGTTCTTCTCTCAGGCGTTTGAACTTCTCCACTGGATTAGACTCAATGACTCCACACTCAACAGCGTAATTGAGAAGATGCTTCAAGATTGTGACTTCACGGTTGACGGTAGCGTCTGACAACCCTTGGGATTTGCGGTGTTTGACGTATTTATGAAGGTGCGCGAGAGTGACTACATCCAGGTTTAGATCCCCTAGAAATTGATTTATGAACTTGAATGCAACTTGTTTCCGAAGTTGAGATTTCTTCTTATTCCGACTCTTGGAATACTCCTCCATGTAAGTCTCAGAAAATTCCTTCAATGTCAGTGCTCCACGATCTCTTAGTTTCAGCTTCTCTTTGAACTCTTGCCAAGTGCCATCTGCAATCGAGACGTTGATTCGATCCAACAGTTGTTTCGCCTGAGTCCGGTTACCGCACACTCTTGTAGTCCGGCTTCCATCAGGCCACCTCTTGTCACACACGATCTGTCCTCGATACTTTCTAATTCCCATTATCGAACCTCCTTCCTTGGGTTCGAGGACAGGTCAGATTGTGGGTGATTATAGGTATAAGGTGTGTACCCGTCCACAGTATCAATTCCTCCGCTTCTTCAGGTCCAGTGCATCTGGTAGCCTTTCAACAAATTCATCCAACCAATCCTTTCGGTAGAGTCGGTGTCCTCCTGGAAGGATCTTCGCTCGAATGAGACCCAGATCCGTGTATGCGCGAAGAGAGTTCGGTGAGATACCAAGGTAGTGGGAAGCCTTAGACACCTTGAAGTAGAATCGCTCGGGAACTTCAATGATCTCGACTCTCGTAACCTGCTTCTGGTAATTCATTTCTCCTGGAGTCCTATCCATCCAAACTGGAGGCCCAACACCCCCTCTGACTCACGACAGTCTTGGCCGATGTTAGACCACCTGGTTGAGAGGTTTGCCATTCGCCTCAGAGCCAGGTTTGAATGTGACCAACGCCGTAAGGCGGTGGGTGTTAGACCATAAAGAGTTTGCCCCGAAGCGAGACGCACTGCGTCGAGCGGAGGACTCCTGAAACTATGAAACTTCTCTATATAAGTGTTTATTTCTCTATCTATTAGAGGTTTCAGTGAGGGTGAAACTGATTTGAAACTTGAAACGGGAGTTTCACTCGGGTTCCAATGCTGTTGAAACCTATTTTCTACTGATAATAAAGGAGTTAGCTCTATCAGTTTCATAGTTTCACTACCTTTGTCCAATAGCCGTTCTGCTCATCGAGAATTCCCAAGGACTTTCCTCTCTTAATTAGTCTGTGGAGGCTTGCTCTAGGTACTCCTTTGTCTGCAAACTCCTCAAAACGAAACTTTTGAGGCAACTTCTCCCAATGCTCCCTCTGTTTGTTGGTCAAACCACAGGGCAGATCCAACTCACTTGGAGGGCACTGCTCAAAACCGCTCAGGTTATCTTGATCTCTTACTGGACGAATCAGTAGGGGATACATTTCCTCTCCACGACGAACGCCATTGATCACCCTGATTTCCTCGTTCTCATCAAGAAAGTCCATACCCAGACGCACATCCGATCTGTTCATAATGTCCAAAGAACCACAGATCTCTTCCAGCCAGGTCCTGGGCTTATACAGAAGGTTAGGTCTTCCTGTTCGCCGATCCTGCTTTCGCAGGTTGAATGTTGTCAGCAAAACTGCCCGAGGGAAGTTGGCCAGTAGAATTCGTATCTCTGTATAGAGTGCCAGGATGCTTAGCTTTTTTAGGGTATCGATTCTAAAGAGCATCTCCAGAGGGTCGATGATCACCAGAGCATTGGGTTTTCCCTCCAGAATTTCTCGAATAAATTCCAGCTTATTGGCAGGTGTTGCCTTTAGCACTTCTAGGAGTTTCTTTGTGCCAGGTTGATCAGGAGAATCCTGTTCCATGTAGACCTCCAGTTCGTCTGGCACTTTGGGGAATTCAACGTTCAATCGATTACAGATCCTTTTTACATTTGCGATGTAAGTGGCAGCGGAGTTTTCAAAGTCAATAACAGCAACAGGACGCTTCTTGACCTTCCGCCCACACCAAGGCATCCCATTCAGGACAGAAACAGTCAGATGAGCCAAAGCGGGAGATTTCCCAACACCGAATGGTCCTCCAAGGACCGCAAGCTGACCCTCTCGGATCAGACCTTCGATAATTTCTGGCCTCTCTTCAGTGTTACGGTCAAAGAACGATCTATCAGGTTTCAGCATGAAGTCGCTCTTCCTTTCAACCAAGGCACTACCCGTTCCTGAATGAATGTGACGATCATCCTTTTAATCCTCTTTTTCTCCAGGGATCTTTCCCCAGAGGGTCACACATTGCTTCCCAATGGCCCTGATTTCTACCCTGAGAGTTTCCAGGAGGCGACAAACCTCCTCCATGTTGGTTACCCTACTCGCCCTTAATTTCTGTCGGCTGTATGAAAGCAGAAGTTGACCCAGATCTTTCCAGTACCCAACGTCCTTCCATCCACCCGTCTTGTTCAACTTCTTCCCCTTGCGTGTATTCGGTCCTCGACTGGGGTCTGTCCTCTTCTGCAAGATAAAGTTGTACTCGTCGGAAACGATCCGGTATTTTTCGTTAAGATCTAAGATCATTTGTGCTCCCTGGTCATTTCCTCACCTTCTTTCTCGAAGCACTCCGAAGGTGAAAGCCCAATGACTTGTCCAACTGAAATGATTCGCTCATCTTGAGGTTTCACCGGATCAATACCGTTAATCAATCGGGAAAGGGTATTGGCATTTACTCCTGCCCTTTGAGCAATTTTGTAGGCAGGTGATGCATGGAGTTTCAACCGAATCAGAAATTGTCTTGAGAGACTCATAATGTTTATATCTCCTAAAAAATTTGTTCTTCATGAACTTCTGTGGAAATTTCAGCGAAAGGGATTGTCGCTGTTAAGAGAACTTGAAGAAAAATGTCCTAAGCTGAAGAAACTAAGTGTGTTGTAGCGGAACTAATCCTGGAAGTAAGCTGGAAAAATTATCGATTCTTCGGGGAACAGTTTACTGAAATTTCAGCGAGTGATGAGAATCAACTGCGGCGATTTATGTCTTCTAGGTAGGTTTTCTCTAAATCGGATGAGGGAGCATCATTCCCGGTATCTAACAGAACATCGGCATCACCAGTGATGGTGAACTTAGCCTTGTAAGCCTTCACCTCTCGATACGGATAGAAGGGATCACCTTCGATACACATGAAAATACGGAGGTTCTTCCGAAGATCCTTAACGTTACTTTGCACTTGGTTCGCATTCATTCCAGTGCTGCTCAGATCCTGCCAAGATAAGTCTCCTCCTGTCGCGGCAAAGGCTTGCAGAAAAAGCCAGAGACGATTGGGCTTGCCATTCTTCTTGTTTTCAAATCCAATCTGATCAAATCTGTATTTTCGGATCTGGCCTCTTGCCCTTACCTGAATCTCTGAATCGGAGACGAAAGCCATGCTTACCTCTTCCCAGCAAAGATCTGGAGGAGAAGGAAATCTGGCTATGGGTTCTTTGCCTTTCTTCCCGCCAGGTTTGTGTTGCTCAATTTCTAGTTGCTCCAGCTCAGGACTTGTAGAAGCCGCGACATCGACCGTGGCGCGGAGTCTGGCACGTTCGATTGCATCTTCAAGATTTATCCATAGCACAAAATGGATAAGACCGACTTCAGCTACGGTCCTTTTGGCGTCGAGCCGACCTTCTAAAGGCTGATCGTCCTGATCAAGAGCAAGCCAGGCCGGGGCTTCCCAACTGTCCACTGCTTCATCATCTAACTCGAACGTTAACGTTCCTTTTATCAACCAATTGCTGAAAATCTCTCTTTCGTCTCCACAAGCTTCTGCAATCCACAATATGATCCTTTTATGAGCCTTCTGGTCGCCGATCACCCGTACCGCAAAGCTGGGGTACATTCCTGGAGTCCCGGGTGACGGATTGGGGATCATCGGCTGGCCGAGTCGCGGTTCTAAAAATTGCCGCACCTGTCCCTCTACCCACTCGATTGGTTCTCCTTCCACGAACCGAGAGATGGCAAGGGCCAAGGCTGTGTAACGCTCGAAAGCCCTTTTGATCAGGGCAGCAAGCCGATCTGCCCAATTTTCTACATGCTCCTGCAAGACCCTGTGCTTTTCCGTTATTGGAGCGGCCTCGACTGCTTCGCGCACCTCCTGGTTTGTCTCGTTAAAGATTTTGGAGAAGTCCTCATCCAGTAGGCTTTCGAGGGCGACCAATCCCTCTTTGAATTTGTCGGAT
>JADFOU010000191.1 GCA_022562655.1 candidate division TA06 bacterium | reverse complement strand
GGGCGGTTTAATCGCTGTCCATAAAGGGATCAGTGGAGGAGGATCAGTTTCATTGTCGTTCCAAAGGTGCCAGAAGTGAGGCGATAGAGATAGACCCCACTGGGTACCCTCTCCCCCGCCTCGTCCCTTCCATCCCACGCTACCGTGATTCGGGATTCGGGATTCGGGATCGGTCCGCTTGAGGCGGAACCATCCACCAGTGTCCGAACCAATCGTCCGGAGAGGTTGTAAACTTTCAGTGATACACTCCTGTCCCCTGTCTCCTGTTCCCTCTCTACTGGCGTGATGTAGTGGATGAGGGTGGTGGAAGTGAAGGGGTTTGGGAATGCCTCAAGGATGTGAGAGGGTTGGGTGGTGTTGGATGGAAAAGAAGTCAACTGAGTATTGTTGTCATCCTGAGAATCGCAATCGACAAGAGAAGCTCCTCTGTTGATGTCATCTGCGAGGGTCTTTGCCCGCTCACAAGTTGCATGGCCGGGGTCTCCTGCCAGGAGCTCTTCAATCTCAGCGATGACCTCCCCAACCGTCCTGCCATCCGAAAGGCAGTTGCAGGGAGAGAGTTTTCCCGAAGCGACATTGAGGAGGAGAGCCATGAACTGACGCTCCGCCTTCCGGCACATATCATTCTCAGGAGGTTCGACCCTTAACAGATCACAGATGGCGTCGCAGTCAAAGTCATCGAAGTGATCGGAAAGGAAAAGGACTTCGGTCGTCAGGGCACAAATATCCTCATGGGGATTGTTTTTGCACTGCCTCTTCCAGTATCCCTGGGTTCTCATCTGAGGAGGTTCTACGGATTCACAGGGGCATCTGGGTGCGGGGGTCTTAAGACAACCTTCTCCCTCCGTCACCGTGATGAAATTGTTCGTTGGGACGTTTTCACAGACATCTACGATGCCACTCGGCCATCTCACTTCGACAAGATCCGCCTGGAGATTGCCGGCAAGACCGAACTCCAACGGGAGGCTGTTTTGAGTATCGTGGCCCTCTCCCCCGCTCACTTCCTGGATCATGGAGAGGGTCCCAGCCACCACAGTCACCCTCGCCCCGATCCCATCCCGGTTGGAGACCGTCCCGACGGTGGAGATGACGAGCCAGTTGTTGGGGGTCCCATTGTTCTGGTATAGGACATTGGAGCCACTCGCATTGATGATGAAGATATCCAGATCCCCGTCGTTGTCATAGTCCCCGAAGATATGTCCATGCCCTGCACCCAGATCTCCGACCCCAGCAGAGGCAGTTACATCGGTGAAGGTCCCATCCCCGTTGTTCCGGTAGAGGATGTTCACAGAACCCACATTTACCCCGTTGGAGACATAGATGTCAAGGTAGCCATCCTGGTCAACATCCCCGAAGGTGACCCCTCCACAACCTTGCGCATCCCCTACCCCTGCAAACGCCGTCACATCCGTGAAGGTAAAACTGGGTCCAATGATAGAGGGACCATTGTTGCGATAGAGGGTATTGGCACTCCCACGGTTCCCCACATAGAGATCGAAGTCCCCGTCATTATCATAATCTCCAAAGGAAGCTGCAGAGGAAAATCCCAGATCGCCTACACCTTTTAGTACCGTCACATCCGTGAAGGTCCCATTTCCATTGTTCTGGTAGAGGATGTTGGATCCAGAGAACTTCGTCACATAGAGGTCGAGATCCCCATCGTTGTCAAAATCTCCAAAGGTCGCCGAGGAACTGGACCCCGGATCATTCACCCCGGCTGCTGGCGCCACATCGGTAAAGGTTCCATTCCCATTGTTATGGTAGAGGAAATTGGGGTCGCCTTGATTGGTCACATACATATCGAGTAACCCATCGTTATTATAGTCCCCCCATGCCATTCCGTGTCCCGAAGCGGCATCAAGTACACCGGCGGATACAGAGATGTCGGTGAATGTACTATTTCCATTATTTTGGTAGAGGGCATCGGTCTGGCTGATCCAGTTGGCGACATAGATGTCCGGATTTCCATCGTTGTCAAAATCTCCAAAGGCGGTACCCTGGGTATTTCGGGTATCTCCGACGCCTGAGGAGGCGGTCACATCGGTAAAGGTTCCATCCCCGTTGTTCTGATAGAGGCGATTGGCGAGGCCCCCTGAGAAATTGGTCACATAGAGATCCAACTCGCAATCTCCATCGAAATCTCTCCAGGCGGCTCCTCCTCCAAATCCCGTAGCATTTAGCCCCGCGAAAACAGTCCTGTCTGTAAAAGTTACGGGTGAAGACCCAACCCTTCGGGTGGGATCGAATTTTTTGGGGATACTGAAATCTGAAGGGGTTGAAAAATCTGGAAGTGAAAGGTCCCTCTCCCCCACCTTCACGCTGGATGAGGCGCCCAAAAGAAGAACCCCTCCCACAAGTATGACAAGATCGTTTCTCATTTTCTCCTCCTTATCCGGTTTGATATGTAAATATAGTGCAAAAAGTATGCCACAGAGATTCCCTGAAGAGAGTTTCTATAATTATCGAAATATCAACACTTATACTGACAGGGTTGATTCGGGGTAGAAAATGGGATGTAGAATTTTGCCCCAGTTTTTCGCTGAGTGTATCCCTTTGCCCCACCCTCTTTGCTAATTCTTAAATGGTTTTTGGTTTTCAGTTGATTCAAATTTTCGATAGTCTAACAGAAAAGTGAGTCATCATCAATACAATTTGTTCACAAAAAAGAGATCCCTGCAAGAGGACTGGGATCGCAGCCCATCCTCTTGAGGGATCACTTTTTCAAAACGTTTCCCTTGAGGAGTTACTACCCGTCTGAGGCGGGTTATGACTACCTCAGAAGGGTCATCTTTCTAATCGCCAACTCTTTGCCGAAAGAAAGCCTGTAGAAATAGATTCCACTGGCTTGGTCCCTTCCCTCCCACTGGACTTGATAGACTCCGGGCTCTTGACTATTATCCACCAACGTTTCTACCAATCTTCCAGAAAGGTCGTAGATTGCCAGCCTGACTGCATTTTTCATTGGGATCTGGTACTGAATCGTGGTGGTATGATGGAAGGGGTTGGGTTGGTTTTGGAATAATGTGAGAGTCTGACTTTTAGCCCTTGACTCTCGTTCCTCTTCCTCCACGCCCACAGCAGAAGCACAGAGCCATCCTAAAACCCTTGCCATCACCGTATCCCGAGAGGCAAAAGCACCTGCCCCATGGATCGCCTCGAAGGGAAAGGCGAAATAGACCACTCGGAAAATGCCGGAGTCATACTTGAGGGCACTCGTGCCTAAGGCGGTATTGTAGGTGAAAACGGCATTGGCTCCTGAAAGGGGGGCGATCTTGTCCTCGGAGTCTGCATTCCCTGCACCATTCACCCCTTGGATTACAAGATTGAGCCCAGCGCCGATCTCATCTCCTGGAACTCCCAAGAGGAGGTTGTCGTTTGCATTCCCCTGAAGGAAGGTGGATCTAAGATAACTGGCGTAAAATGTACTGACTCCTCCGATGTCCTCACCGATGTTCTGACCCGAGATGAAGAGGTTCCCTCCCCCATCTAAGAAGTCAGTCAGATCCGATTCATCCTGGAGGGTGAGGGTTGTGGTGTCATCGTCCCCGGTGAACCAGATGACACAGGAGTACTGGGTGAGTTCAGTTCCAGGGAGTCCTGAGGAGAGGATGTTCCACTGGTCGTAGTAGATCTGGAGGCTCTCCAGGGGAGCGATATAGTAGTCCTCATAAAGAGCGCCCTCATCGTCGTCCACCAAGAGGATCTCCGGACGACCCACCCGGATGGTGAAAGAGTCCGTAGTTGAAAAACTGTTGGGCTCTGCGGTGATCTCTAAGATGAGGGTTGCCCAGTGGGGAACAACCCCAGGAGCCACGGTGAAGAGGAATGGATTTCCTCCGTTGTCTGCAGAAGTGCCTGATGGAATGTCGGGAAAACTGGCAGTGGAGTCAATCAAGGTGAGGGTAGTGTCGTTGGTGGAGAGGGTTCCCTGAACCAGGGAGGCGTCCTGAACCCCTATCTGATTCTCTAAAGTGACAACAAGCTCCACGGTCTCGTTTGATTCCGGACGACCATCCCCGTCTCCGACAAGGGTATCGATGAGGGTGTAGTCAATCATCTGGAGGTTGGGGGAATTGGAGGCAGGAACGGCGTTAATCGCTGCAAGGGCGTTGATCCTTCCGGAACCATAGGCGTTATCTTTTCCTGGTAGACCCAGTTCGATAGCGGTTACCTCGATGATGCTGTCCACCAGAGCCGGGGAAAGGGAAGGGTTCTTCGAAAGCATGAGGGCCATCAGCCCGGCGACATGAGGGGTGGCCATGGAGGTTCCATTCCAGCAGGAGACATAGCTCGTATTGTTGAAGGCGTTCAGGGAGGTAACACAGACCCCGGGTGCAGACACATCGGGGTCTATGAGGCCCATCTCGGGATTGTAAGGATAGTCGAACCAGGGAGAAATAATCTCCCAGGAGACGGGACCCCGGCTAGAGAAGCCTGCGATAGTATCGCCACTATTGGTGGCTCCCACGGTCACCACCCCGCTCAACCCACCGGACAGGGTCTGATCCGGGTGGAGCCAGGGTGGGGGGACGTCTCCAGGCGTTCTGACATTGTCCGGAGGACTGTAGAAATTGTCCTCATTACCTGCAGCCACTGAGGCGTGAAGACCTGCTAAGAGGGCGTTGTCAAGGGCGTTGCGCCAAGAGGTCCGGTCGGGACCCCAGGCATGGCTCCATCCGATGGAAAAGGTCATCACGTGAGCCC
>JADFOU010000190.1 GCA_022562655.1 candidate division TA06 bacterium | reverse complement strand
CTCCAGAATCACAAATCCTGTATTCGAGGCAATACGGAAGTTCCAGTTTACTGTCATCCGGACGCCTACAATGGCGTTTCGGATCTCCTCTACCACAACAACGGAGACGGAACCTTTACCGATGTCACCCAGGAGGCAGGTCTCTTCAACCCTGAAGGAAAGGGGTTGGGGGTCGTCTGCACCGACTACGACAACGATGGAGATGTAGATCTCTATATCGCCAACGACTCGGTCCGGAACTTTCTCTACCGGAACAATGGTGATGGGACCTTCGCCGATGTCACCTTCCGTGCCAACGTGGGCTACAATGAGGATGGAAAGACCGAAGCCAGTATGGGGACGGATTTTGGGGATTATGACAATGATGGATATTTTGACGTTTTTGTGACAAACCTCGATGCGGAGACCAACACCCTCTACCACAACGAAGGGGACGGCACCTTTGCCGATGTCACCTATGCCTCCGGCCTGGGGGAGGTAAGCTGGCTCTATGTGGGGTGGGGGACCTCCTTCTTCGATTATGACAACGACGGAGACCAGGATCTCTTCGTCGCCAACGGCAACACCAACGACAATGTCCATCTCTTCAGCGATGTCATTACCTACTCTCAGAGGAATCACCTCTTTCGGAACCGGGGCGATGGAACCTTTGAAAACCTCTCCAGTCAGTCTGGAGTCCATTTCTCAGAGGCGAGGGTGAGCCGGGGAGCGGCCTTTGGAGATTTCGATAACGACGGCGACCTGGACATCCTCCTCACCAATTCCAACGACTTTCCAAACCTCCTCCGCAACGATGGAGGAAATCAGGACAACTGGCTTTTGGTCAAAACCGTCGGCACTCGGAGCAATCGGGATGGGATTGGAACCCGGATTACAGTAGTTTCAGGAGATTTGACCCAGGTGGAAGAGGTCAGGAGCGGATCCAGTTATCTCTCTCAGAATGATCTTCGACTCCATTTTGGACTTGGAAAAAGAAAAAAGATCGATCTTCTCGAGATTCGCTGGCCGAGTGGACTTGTAGAGACACATAAAAATATTGAAGTCAACCAGATCCTGGTGGCGACGGAAGGGGAGGGGATCGAGGCATGGATTTCTCCATAATCATGAAGAAAGTAAAGGAAACAGAAAGGCGATTCTCTCACTAAGAGGCAAATGGAAAGCATTTTTCTGAACCAAGAGCCCTCACGAAATTAAGAGGGCTCTTTAATTTCTGTTGAAACAGGGAAAATCAGCCGAAACTGGGACAAAAAACTGTCATAAAAAGATGATTTTTTTCTTTACCTGAATATGAAAAAAATGTTATATTATTGGAACACATCTGCCTATTGGATCCTCTAATATAGAGATTAAGAAGGAATGAGTTGAAAAAGCAGAATTTTGAGGTAAGGAGGTGATGCCTGGAGATGGATCTTCGCTAAGGAGTCTTCCCGTAACCACTTATGTGGTTTAAAAGGGAGGGACAGGGGGGAAAGAATTCCCTTGATGAGAGAAAATCAACAATAAAGAGAGAAGGAGGAAAGAGATGAGAAGAGTTATTTGGGTGTCCTTTGGTTTCCTTGTCGCGATTGGGTCGTTTGTTCTTCCCGCTGATGGACAGCCGGGGGGATGGATCATTGATATTGTAGACACCCCAGGAGACGTGGGGCAGGCGACCTCGATCACTCTGGACGGCATCGGAAATCCTCACATCAGTTACTATGATGCAGGCAATGAAGACCTGAAGTATGCCACCAAGAATGGGTCATGGACCACGGAGACGGTGGAGAGTACGGGTTTCACAGGAGAATCCTCTTCCATCGAAGTGGACGGCAGTGGAAACCCCCACATCAGTTATTTTGACTTGAGTGGGTCCGCCCTGAAGTACGCAGTCGGACCCGGGCCCTGGACGATCGAGGTCGTGGACAGTTTCGTCATTGGCTTTACTTCTCTTGCTCTCGACGCCAGCAACAACCCTCACATCAGTTACTGCGTGATAGACTTACTACAACCCGTCGATTTCGGGCTGAGATATGCCAATAAAAACGGGGCCTGGACGCTCGAAAATGTGGACTTCAGCGAAACAAACGGTGTTGGACAGTACACTTCCATCGCCCTGAACGGCGGAAATCCCCGCATCAGTTACTATACGGCACCCGGATTTGGGAGCAAGAACTTGAAATATGCCGCCAAGAATGGATCTTGGACCACTGAAAATGTGGAAACCTCGGGGGATGTGGGAAGGTACTCGTCTCTTGCACTGGACGCCAGTGGAAATCCCCGCATCAGTTACTATAATTTTGACACCGCAGATCTGAAATACGCCGCCAAAAACGGGAGTTGGACGATCCAGACGGCGGATGCTGCAGGGATGGTTGGTAAACATTCCTCCATCGGTGTAGACAACTCCGGGGATGTCCACATCAGTTACTACGACGAGACAAATGGGAATTTACTGTATGCCTTCTATGATGGGCTTGCTTGGGCCTATGATATAGTGGACAACGCGGGAAATGTGGGTCAGCATAGTTCCCTCATTCTGGACGCCGCGGGGAACCCTCACATCAGTTACTACGATGCTACATTGGGGGATCTCAAATATGCCGTGGGCATTCCCATCACTGCCGGTTTAGATGGAGGCGTGGACATCATCTTCCTTCCTGACACTCTTCTATGTGCAGGCGATACGGTAAATATTCTCGTTCAGGCGAGGAACTTTGGTACAACGACCCTTACGAATTTTGATGTAAACGTTACCATCACTCCTGCAGCATATAATCAAACTGTGATGGTGGATACACTACCTCCTTTAACAGCTGTAGCGGTTCCCTTTCCCCCGTGGGTAATTGACACTCTCTTCCCCGTAACGTACACAATGGCCTCTTGGACTTCGGTTTCTGGAGACACCTTCACCGACAACGACACGACCTATAAGAACATCGAGGCAATTAATTGTGCGGTCAACCACGATGGGGCTGTGCTCTCTCTGGACTCCCTGCCATCCGTTGTTTGTATCGACACGACTTACTCCGTCTGTGCCTTTGTGACGAACCAGGGGGATTCGGTGGAACCCAGTGTTTGGGTCTACTGCTCCATAAACCCAGCCGGATATCTCGATTCCGTCCAGTTGATCAACCTCCCTGTCTTTTTCCCAACACTGGTCTGCTTTCAACCCTGGATGGTTCCCTCTCCGGACAGCACCAATCACCTCAGAACCGTCTGGATTGATATCCCAGGTGATTTGGATCCCTCGAATGATGCCCTGTCGGACACCATTCTTGCCATTCTCTGTGGAGTGGGGGTGGAGGAAGATATTGATCCTGTGAAATATCCCACCTCATTAGTGCTCAACCAGAACAACCCCAACCCCTTCCATCAGGCAACAACCATCACCTATGGACTCCCCTCCCCAATCCCTGTCTCCCTGAAGGTGTATGACATCACAGGAAGGACGGTTCGGGTCCTGGTGAATGGAAAGGAGGAAGCGGGAATTCACACGATGATCTGGGACGGAAGAAATAGTGAGAGTGCCCGAGTCGGATCAGGGATCTACTTCTACTCCTTGACGGCAGGTGATTTCAGCATTACGAAAAAGATGATGCTGATCCGGTAACGCTCTTTTGTAGAGTATGGGGCGTGGCGCTTGGAGCGCCACGCCCTTTCTTTTTTTAAAAGATAAATGTGGGGAGAATTGACCCATAATTAAACTTCTATGGGTGATGTTAACATAATTTTAAAAAGATTTCATCAGGTTTTACTTGACAAAAGTCTCTAACCCATATATCTTAATCCATCAGACAGACATTCCCATTGGAGATTTGGATGCAGACAGAACACCTGAATTCACTGGAGACGAAACCTCGGAAGGGACATTCACGGACTTGGAAGACTATCGTAATTCTGGGAATCCTTATCTTCACAGGGTTTTTGACCGCCACCCTTCTTATACTCCGTTCCCCTACAGTTTTTCAAACTCGAGGAAATTCGAAGGTCTCTGTCCCCCTCGTTCTTGTTCCCCTACTTGAAGTTGCATTTTACCCTGACGGACAGAACGGCTTCATTGTTGGGGGAGAAGGAACCATCCTTCAGACCACAGATGGGGGGTTGACCTGGAGAATAATAGACAACCCCAACTATTCCGCACTCATTGGGTATAGCCTTCTCCCCGGACGGAAAGACGGCAGTCATCGCAGGGGATGGGAGCACCATACTTCGATCCACAGATGGAGGAAACACTTGGAGGGATCTCAAGTATCCCACTACTGCTCAATTCGTAGATGTCACCTTCTCTCTGGATGGACGAGAAGTTTGGATCGTGGGGAGGCAGGGTATCATTTTAAGATCCCCCGATGGGGGGGAGACTTGGAAGGAGGTTCCCAGTTCTACCACCACTACTCTTTCGAGTATTGCCTTCTCCCCAACCGGACGGACAGGATGGATTGTCGGAGATCGGAGTACCCTCTTCAAAACCACCGATGGGGGAGAGACATGGAATGAAATCACTCGACCCACTTCCTGAGTTGAACAGTTGCGGGGAAGGGAGGATCACTGCCCCATCCAATTGACTCAAGGCATTTGAGAAAATCTTATAAAAAATGGCTATCTTTCTCCATCACCTGTCTTTAGGAGGGGAGAAGGGATTACTTCGCGCCCTGATACGCCTTTTGTGCGGCGTCGTACACGTCTTTGAGCGACACGTTGTGGGCCTCGGCGACCTTGCGGCAGGACTCGTATT
>JADFOU010000189.1 GCA_022562655.1 candidate division TA06 bacterium | reverse complement strand
GATTGAGAAGAAAATAGCCGAAGTTGGGTAACCTCGGCTAAAATATTTTTGTGAATTCTCAATTCACAGTTTTAATTCGCTATTCCTCTATTCATAATGCAATTTCCATCTTACTCCACCACCACATTGACAAGTTTCTCCGGGACCACGACAACCCGCTTGATGGATTTTCCTTTCGTATATCGCTTTATGTTTTTGTGACTTAAAGCCGCCTCCTTTACCTTCTCCTCTTCTAATTCCGAAGGCAGGAGGAGTTTTGCCCGTAACTTCCCATTCACCTGGACCACAATGGGAATCTCCTTTTCCTTCAACATCTCCTCGTCATATTCAGGCCAGGGTGCTCGGAAGACACTTATCTCCTCCCCGAGGAGGTGCCATAACTCCTCGGCTAAATGGGGAGCAAAAGGAGCCAGTAGTCGGCTGAAGACCTCTAAGGACTCTCGAAAGACAGGAACCGAAGGGTCAACCTTCACCAACTCATTGAGGAACTCCATCAGGGCGGCAATAGCTGTGTTATGTCCAAAATTGTCAATGTCTTCTGTAACTTTTTTAATTGTCTTGTTTAATTTACGGAGTAGGTTGCGGTCTTTTCCTTTTGGAGGGTTCTCTCTTTTCTTTTTCTGGGGGATTTTTTCCAAGCTCTCGATCACGAGGCGGTAGATTCGATTGAGGAAGCGGCTGGAGCCGATCACCCCTTCTTCCGACCACCGTGAATCACTACCAGGGGGACCGATGAAGAGCATGGTGATTCTGCCCGTGTCTGCCCCCCACTCCTCAACAAAAGGACCTACAGGAAAGGCATTTCCCCTTGATTTGGACATGACATCCCCATACTTATCCATCACCATCCCGTGGTTAAAGAGGCGTAGGCAGGGTTCATCATAAGGAATCCATCCCAGATCATAGAGGACCTTGGTGAAAAATCGGAAATAGATAAGGTGGCCCGCAGCATGCTCTACACCCCCGATATATTGATCAATGGGTAGCCAGGTTTTGACGGAGGGTTTGGAGAAAATCTCCTCCTCATTTTTGGGATCGGCATAGCGGAGGTGATACCAGGAGGAGTCGACAAAGGTATCCATGGTATCCGGATCTCGCTCTGCCCTCCCCTGACAAGAGGGACAGGTTACTTCCATAAAAGATGGAACGGAAGATAGGGGGGATCTTCCTTTTGGACGAAAATCCACCCCTTCTTTCGGCAGGAGAACGGGAAGGTTTTGTTCAGCGACGGGGAGGATACCACATTGTTCGCAGTGGATCATAGGAATAGGGGTGCCCCAGTAGCGCTGGCGGGAGATGAGCCAGTCTCGAATCCGATAGTTGACCTTCCTCCTCCCCAGTCCATTCTCCATCAACTTCATGGTTACCCAGCGTTTTCCCTCTTCTGAGGGGAGATCATTGAAGGGATTCGAGTTCGTCATGACGCCGGGTTCAACATAAGCCTCCTCCATCTCTTCTGGCACGAGCCTCTCCCCTACCGGCTGAATCACCACTTTGATGGGGATTCCGTAGCGCTTTGCGAATTCGAAATCCCGCTGGTCATGGGCGGGGACCCCCATCACGATACCGGTCCCGTAAGAAGAGAGGACATAATCGGCAACCCAGAGTTGAACCTTTTCCCCGGAGAGAGGGTTGATGCAGTATTCACCTGTAAAGACTCCGTCTTTCTCCCGAGTCGTGGAGGTCCTCTCGATTTCTGTGTGGTGAAGGGAAGTCTCGATATACTGGAGAACTTCCTTCTCCCGATTTTTTCCTTTCACCAATTCCTTGACAAAAGAGGTTTCTGGGGCGATGGCCATAAAGGTGACACCGTATAGGGTGTCGGATCGGGTGGTAAAGACGGAGATCTTTTCACCTTTGTCCAAGGGGAAGTCCACCTCAGTTCCAGTTGATTTTCCAATCCAGTTCCGCTGGATTGTCTTTACTCGCTCAGGCCAGCCGTCTAATTTTTCCAAATCCTGGAGAAGTCGTTCGGCATAAGCGGTGATCTTGAAGAACCACTGCTCCAGATCCCTCTTTGTCACCGGTGTATCACATCGCTCACAGAGCCCTTCCTTCACCTGTTCATTGGCTAAAACAGTCTTGCATTTGGGGCACCAGTTGACATAGGCCTTTGCCCGGTACGCCAGACCCTTCTCATGGAGTTTGAGAAAGAGCCACTGGTTCCATTTATAATAATCCGGGAGGCAGGTGGTTACTTCCCGATCCCAGTCATAAGAGATCCCCATCAACTGGAGGGTCTGTTTGGATTGCAGGATATTCTTGAGGGTCCATTCTTCCGGATGTATCCCGTGTTTGATTGCGGCATTCTCCGCGGGGAGCCCGAAGGCGTCCCAGCCCATAGGGTGGAGAAGATCGTATCCTTCCATCATTTTTTTTCGAGTGATGACATCCCCGATAAGATAGTTCTTGAATTGGCCCATATGGAGGTCACCGGAAGGATAGGGATACATCTCAAGAAGGTAAAATTTCCGCTTTGGATTGGATGGGGTTTGGTATAGCCTCATCTCCTCCCACCGCTTCTGCCACTTGGATTCAATCTCCTTAAAAGGATAGCCTTCCATGGTACTTTAAGAATGTTGGAGGTGAAAATTTGATAGGAGAGTCAGAAGCACTCGGTGGTAGGGAAAGGGTTCTGCTTGGAGGTGATGTGGACAGATAGAGGATTCATATTCAGGCGCTTTGAATTTATTTTATCTTTTGGATTGTTTCTGAGCAATCAGGTTGCCCCTTCGACCAGGAGTTCGGTGCCGCATTTTTCACAGTACCAGTTGTCAGATTGGTTCACGGTCTTGCACTTGGGGCAGATAAGGCCCTCTCCTTCTTTTTTTATAGATTCTTCCAAAGAGACTTCCTCTTTTGGTTTTTCGACTTCTTCCAGAGTGGGTGCTTCCCCAGTTACCGGAACTGATCCGCCTTCGGCGGATTCGGATTTTTGCTCCAAGTTCCCTTCATCCCACAGGATCTCATCCAGAGAGATCTTTCCTATGTCAGCAGCCTTCTCCTTATCCTCTTTTTTGAGTGGTTCTTCTTTCTCACCCTCTCCTAAGGCCTCTATTTTTTCACCCAACTCTTCCAAGGCTCCTAACTCCAAACCAATATCCTCCTCTTCAGGAAGATTTTCTGGAATTTTTTCTTGAGGGGGTTTTTCAGGAGTTTCTTCCAGGGGAGGCTTTTCTGGAACTTCTTTCCTCATCATCTCTTGTAGGGATTTTATTTTTGTTTCTAATTCTTGAAGCTTGATTTCACTTTCATCCAGTTCCTTCTGTTTTTTAGCTTTCATTACATCGAAGGTCTCCTGAGAGAATTCTCCGATGGTATGGCGGAAGGTGGTTTCCTCCAGTTCATCCTCAAGGGCACTTTTCTTCTTTAAAATATTCTCTCTCTGTTCTTGATATTCTTGCAGTTCCACCCGAATGAACTCCTGACTGGTTCTCAGTTTATCGTTTATTCCATCCAATTGGCTCTGGTAATCAAACCTGACCTTCTCATAGATTTCCGGTTTCACGGAATCCTTCAGTTCTTCCATTCGAGTCAGCCTCTGTTGGAGGGAAGATCTCTGATCCACTATATCTTTTAAATCATCTGTTGCCATTGGCTTATTCACTTATGGGTGTTGGAGTTTGACATAAGTGGAGGATCAGGCATTCCAAAGCCAGGACACCTTTCTCTCGCCCGGATTTGATCCTCCTTTCTAACTGATAGATCTCTTGAAGACCTCTCCGGAGGTTTTCTCGAGTGTAATGAGAGGATTGCTGAATATAATCTTTCAGAAAAAAATCCCTGATCCCCAATTGTACAGCCATCTTGGGACGTCCAATTTTCATTTCCAGAAGATCCTTCGTTTTCAAAAGGAGGAAGAAGTGACGAGCGATCATTGCAAGGATTACTGTAGGTCTTTCGTTCCAGAGGAGTAGATTCTCAAGGAAACGGAGTCCCTGGGCAACATCTCCCTTGCCGATGGCTTTTGTTAAATGAAAGATGTCGTTCCTTCTGGAATGTCCCATGACAAAAGAGAGATCTTGGAGAGATATCCTCTTTTTTTCTCCCACATAGAGAATGAGTTTTTCCAGTTCATTGGCAAGGTTTCCAAGATCGGTAGAGGTGGTCTCCAGAAAGAGGCGGAGTGCTTTTTCTTCCATGGTATAGCCCTTCTGGGAGATATACTCTTTCACCCATTTGGGGAGGTTCCAATCAAAGGGCTTGTAGAAGATGCAGGAAGTGGCATATCGGGAGAGTTGTCCATAGAACCCCTCTTTGAGATTTACCTTGGGAACGATCATGACGAGGCAAGATTCTGATAGTGGATTTTTCACATATTGAAGGAGTTCCTTCTTTTCGTTCTCTTTCAGTTTATGGAGATCTCGCAGGATGATGAGTTTTCGTTTGGAGGCGATCGGAGGGGTGAGGAGAGACTGGATCACATCTCCAATGGATGCATCACCACCATAGTATAAGACCCTGTCCAGGACTGCCCAAGCGTCGTTGATGAAGGCTTTGTGAAGAACCTGGATCAATTCTTCTTTAAGGTATTCCTCATCACCCGAGAAGAAGTAGGCAGGAGAAAACCTCTCTTCCGTAAACCCCTTCCTGAGTTCATCAATTCTGTAAATCATCGCGAGTTATTGTAGTGAGAAACCCCTTGATTGTCAAGCAGAAAATTTTCGGCGAGAGAAAACCGCCCTCATTTACTCAGGAGGGCGGTTTGATCGCTGTCCATAAAGGGAT
>JADFOU010000188.1 GCA_022562655.1 candidate division TA06 bacterium | reverse complement strand
GCAAAAAATTTCATCTGTCTTAAAAAAGAAGGGGACTATTTAATATTTACCCGAATCGAATATCTCCGTTGCTTAACTGCCAATTCCAAGAGTAGGAGAACCGCCAATTAACTATCTTTCTTCGCCACCACCATCACCCGATTGGTGGAGCGGGTGGAGCGTTGGAATTGAAGATGCTTAAAAATATGAATTTCCTGAAACCCCGCCTCTTTGAGAAGTCTTTCGATCTCCTTGGGAGGATAACCCCGTTCCTCATGAACCTCATCCATCCTTCGATAGATTAATCCCCCTTTATCCCCCTTTATTAAAGGGGGAGATGAGGGGGATTGAACAAAGAGGGTGAGTTCGAGACGGGCAATCTTCCGTTCTCTGTTGTAATTGTTCCTCCAAATGGAGAGAAGACCATCCTCCTCTCTCACCTCGCTGCCCTTTGACCAGTACTGGGAGAAGCCAAAGTTGGTATTCATATCAAAGATGAAGTAACCCCCTTCCTCTAAGACGTTAAAAACGGATGAGTATGCCTTTCGGAGATCCTCCTCCTCCAGGAGATAATTGAGGCTGTCAAAGAGGGAGATGACCACATCCACCCGCTCCGGAATCTTGAAGTCTCTCATGTCCCCAAGGACCCATTTCGGAATTCGGAATTTGGAATTCGGAATTCGACATTCGGCCTTCTTTTGAGCTACCTTGAGCATCTCTTCTGAGTTATCCAAGCCGATGATCTCATACCCCTGCCGTGCCAGAAGAAGGGTGGGAACCCCTGTCCCACAAGCAAGATCTAAAATCTTTCTGGGCTTGATCCGGAATCTCTCAAAGATCTCTCCCAGATATCTCACCCACCCAGAATAGTTTATCCTCTTCATCAGGATATCGTAGTAAGGGGCAATTTTTCTGAAAGACTCTGACATTAGAAAGTAGAAATTGGTTAGTAGAAACTGGAAATGGGTTATAGAAATTGGAGACTGGAAATTAGGTTTTTCTATTTTCCAATTTCAATTTTCCATTACGAATTTCTAATTTCCAATAACCAGTTTCAAATCCGTTCAAATCTTGCAATGTAATGCTTGAGGAAAGGGGGATCATAGGTGAGACATAAACCTCGTATGGATTCCTTCCTCTTGTAAACCCTGCCGATCACCTCTGCAACATAGTCCATATGGCTTTCGGAATAGACCCGTCTGGGGATGGCGAGGCGGATCATTTCAAAAAATGGTTGTGAACCCGAATCGGGTCCGTTCCTTTTATTCCACCCCTTGATGCCATCCGGTAAGGTGCGGATTCCTCCTTCCACATAGATTTCACTGGCAAGCATCTCTGATGGGAACTCCTCAGGGGAAATATGGGGGACGAACTCCCCTGCAAGGAGATAGACGGCGTGACCGCCGAAGGGCTGATAAACGGGAACGCCCGACCTTAAAAGTCTCTCACCCAGACGATGGACTTGTTCCACCCGAGCGGTGAGATAGGTCTCCTCCAAGACCTCCTCCAGACCCAGGACCATTGCCTCCAAATCTCGCCCTGCCATCCCCCCTTCGGTATGGAACCCCTCTATGAGAAGAAGGAAGCTCCGCAACTTCTCATAGAGATCTCCATCCTTCAATGCTAAAAAGCCTCCCACATTGGAGAGGCCATCCTTTTTCATACTCATAAAACATCCATCCCCCCATGAGAAGGTCTCCTTCACAATTTCTGGAATGGTTTTTTTTTCGTATCCCTTTTCCTTTTTTTGGATGAGAAAGGAGTTCTCGGCAAACCTACAGGCGTCGAAGAAGAGGGGGATTCTTTTTCCCCTCAAGAGCTTACTCACCTCACGGATATGTTTCAAAGAGACAGGTTGACCGGCACCATCATTATTGGTGATGGTGAGGAGGCTTAAGGGGACACGTTCCTTCTCTAAAAGGGATTTCAAAGAGTCCAGATCCATCTCCCCTTTAAAGGAATCCTGAGAATGAGGATCGAAAGCCCTCTGGGTGAGGAGGCTCACTGCGACCCCACCATGAAAATGGATATTCTCCTGAGTCGTGGCATAGTGACCGTTCGAAGGGAGATGATCTCCTTCATTTACGACGACCTTGAAGAGGATGTGTTCCCCACTCCGTCCCTGGTGGACAGGGAGGACATACTCATATCCAAAAACTTCCTTCACCTTCTCCACAAAATGGAAATAAGATCGGGAATAAGTGATGGATTCATCAGCGAGGATCATTCGGGACCACTGCTCCTGGCTCATGGCAGAGGTCCCTGAGTCGCTGAGGAGGTCAATGGTCACCGTTTCAGCGGGTAGAGAATAGACATTGTAACCCGCCTTTGCCATCTCCATCTCCCTCTCCTCCCGGCTCGTGAGAGGAAGGGGTTCACAAATCTTGGTCTTGTAGGGAAGCATTGACTTCAAGTGGCAGTAGCACTAAGCAGTGGCAGTCAACTTCAACTGAATATTGTAAACTGCTACTGCAACTACATTCTGCTACTGACTTTTCAGGAGGAAGTGGCAGTTAACTGCAACTGCAAACTCTTACTCCTTTCAACCTATAATCATGGCAAAAGAACAATGGATTTTTGCCTTTTCGAACTTCCATCTCCCATTTTTGGTGCAGATGGATGCCCCAATCTTGATGTGATAACTGTTCAGGCTTCCGGAGATCGTACCATCTTGATTCCACTTCCATCTCTGATGCCTTACCCCGTCATTTATTGCCACAATCAGATAGACATTTCCCTCATCCATATCGGCGATATCTACCTTGCTGGGGATCGCCTGAGCCTTCAGATCTCCCAATTCGGTATGGGAGTGGAAATCTCCGATGAGACTGATGGGGAGCCTATCAAGGACTTTCTGGAGCCGCTCCGCCCGTTCTGGCTTCAACTCCACCCAGGAGAGCCCCTTCTCTGCGGTCTGATAAGGGATGGCATATTCCACTACAAACCCATCTGGGGTGCGATGTCCCAGAAGGATTCCCAGAGATTCCTTATGATAGACCTCAATGGCAGTAAGAATCATGGACAAAAAGGCCTTTTCCTTAACATAAATATTTTTTCTTTCTCCCATGACTCCAGAGTTTGGACATCTGTAGGGGCGACCGACCGGTCGCCCCTACGGTCTTTAGTCTAATTGACCTTCTTCACCGATTCCTCGAAGATTTCCAACCCCTGATCTGCCTCATCTTGAGTCAGGAGCAGAGGGGGCGAGAAACGGATGGTTGTGGGTCCTGCCCCCAGAAGGAGGAGTCCCCTCTTAAAGGCTTCCTGGACAATCCCATCCCGCTTCTGGGGATTCGGCTTCCGGCTCTCTTTGTCTTTGACGATCTCCACCCCGATCATTAAACCTTTTCCCCGAAGATCTCCCAGAATGGAATGCTTCTCCACCATCTCCTGAAGCCTCAACAGCATAGACTCTCCAACGATACGGGCGTTTTCCACGAGACCGTTTTCTAAAAGCTCAATGGTCTTCAGGGCGGCGGCACAGGAGACAGGATTCCCACCGAAGGTGGAGGCGTGGGCACCAGGCTCCCAGGACATTACGGAAGAGGGAGCGACACAAGCGCCTAAGGGCATTCCGGAGGCGATCCCTTTGGCAAGGGTGATGATATCCGGCTTCACACCCCAGTGTTCAATGGCAAACATCTTTCCCGTCCTCCCCATTCCCGTCTGAACCTCATCGACGACAAGTAAAATTCCGTATTTCTCTGTAATGGACTTCAATTCCTGGAAATAGGTCGGAGGGGGGATCACATACCCCCCTTCTCCTTGGATGGGTTCAACAAAAATTGCAGCGATTTCATCAGGAGAGACAATCTTCTCGAAGATCTTCTCTTCGAGAACTTCTACACACCAGACCCCACAGGAAGGATAGGTCAGGTTGTAGTCACAGCGATAGCAGTACCCGTAGGGGATATGGATTACATCGGAAAGGAGGGAGCCAAATCCCTTCCGCTGAACGGACTTAGAGGCTGTAAGGGAGAGGGAGCCATAGGTTCTCCCGTGGAAACTGCCATAGAAGGCGATCGCCTTCTCACGCCCTGTGGAATAACGAGCCAATTTTAGGGCGGCTTCATTGGCTTCGGTCCCAGAGTTTCCGAAGAAGACCTTCTTATCTCTCCCTCCCGGGACGATCTCTGCCAGTTTCTCCGCCAGTTCCACTTGGAGGGAATAGTAGAAATCCGTGCCAGACATATGGATAAGGCGGCTAGCCTGGTTTTGGATCGCCTCCACCACCTCCGGATGGCAGTGACCTGTGGAGACCGTGGCGATTCCAGCGGTGAAGTCCAGAAATCGGTTCCCATCCACATCCCACACCCAGGCCCCTTCCCCCCGCTCGATCACTGCCGGGTAGGGCCGGCTGTAGCAAGGAGAGATAAATTCCTGGTCACGTCTCAGAATCTCCCTTGCATTCGGACCGGGAATATCCCGGGGTACCTGAGTCGTCATGGGCCTCAACTATGGTTTTTTATGGATAGGATTCACTAATTATAACTTATTATTATTAAATAACTTATATTATACAGCCGAGCGATCTTTCCACTGGTGCCTCTTCACCTTTGATATTATCAGACGCAAGAACTCCTGTCAACAGAATTCAAAAGGGGGGCTCCAACCCTTTTTGGAACCCCCTTTTCACCACCGATTTTCTGTACTTTCCTGTAGGGACCCGAATCGGGCCACTACTATAAGAAATATACTTGAGGAGAATAATCTTTCTAGTCAGAATCTTTCCCGGGGTTGTGAGTTTGTAGAAGTAGATCC
>JADFOU010000187.1 GCA_022562655.1 candidate division TA06 bacterium | reverse complement strand
CTGCGGGCTTTGATTCGGGATGACAAGGTGGAGCAGGTTTATAGTCTTATTCAGGCAGGAGCAAAGTACGGGATGCAGACGATGAACCAGTCCCTTGCCAAACTGGTAAAGGACAAACAGATCACACGGGAGACCGCCCTGAGTTACTCCACGAGCCCCCAGGAACTGGAGAGGATGCTCATTTGAAAGATCGCAGGTGCGAAGAGTAAAGATCGGAAGATTTGGAGAAGGGGGATAGAAGTGCTCTTGTATAGACTGGGGTTAGACCCGTCAAGGTTCCTATTCTAAGAACGCAAATCGAACATTTAATTCAACCAGACTTAACCCCCCGGTCTACCTGTAAAGTTAAAAAAGATACTATTTGACTGACCTCTTTGTCTTTGAGTTATCTCGTGAATAGTAGTTTGTAGAACGCATTTGGAATGTTCTTCAGAATGTATTGGCGTAGAGTTGGCAAGCAACTGTTTGGTAATTGACAGATAATTGGAGTTTTCCCTCTGACCTCCTCTCTTCCTTCATAACTTTTAGTCTTTAGACCATAGACCCTGGAGAATAGAAAATAGACAGTAGATATTACTAATCAGAGCATAATATATTTGACATGCTCGAGGATATGTTCTATAATCTGGTACAGTGGAACATCAGGATACTCGGTGTTTATCTCCAGAAGAAGCTGTAAAACATTTTCTGCTCCCCTTAATAAATAGGAAATAAGCTAAAAACTTTCCACTTCTTTTGAAGGGGTTGTAGTGTTCAAATCTTGCAAAGAGAATCGCACTGTCTATATTGAGGCGAATCCAAAAACACAAGTTTGCACAGATTCACACATGTTTTTTTACGAAGGTTTCCAAATCATCTCGTGCTAATCTTGTGGTTGAAAATTTGGAATTGATTATTCATGCGGTTTGATCGCTTTACAGAAAAGGCTCAGGAAGCCATTGCCCTCGCCCAGGATTCCCTCTCCCGTTTCCACCACAATCAATTAGACACGGAGCACCTCCTCTTCGGGCTCTTGGAACAGCCGGAAGGGCTTGTGCCAATCCTCCTGACAAGGATCGACTGTGATCCTGAAAGGGTGAAACGGGAGGTGGTGGATGCCTTGGAGCAGTCCCCCAAGGTCTCTTTGGAAGGGGGCGGGCTGGGACAGGTCTATATCACCCCGAGAGTCAAACGGGTCTTTGACTTGGCCTATGAGGAGGCGAAGAGGATTCGAGACGAGTATGTGGGGACGGAACACCTCCTTCTCGCCATCGCCGAAGAGAGAGAAGGGGCTGCTAATCGAATCTTAAGAGAATGTGGGGTCACAAAGGAGAAGATTTATCAGGCATTACAAACCATACGTGGAGGTCAAAGGGTGACTGATCCTGGAGCCGAATCGAAATATATGGTCCTGGAGAAATATTCTGTGGATATCACCCGCTTGGCAGAAGAGGGGAAGTTAGATCCAGTTATCGGGAGGGAGGAGGAGATCCGTCGGGTGATTCAGGTCCTCTCCCGGAAGACGAAGAATAACCCGGTTCTCATCGGGGAGGCAGGGGTGGGGAAGACGGCCATTGTGGAGGGTCTCGCCCAGAAAATCGTCCAGAGTGATGTCCCGGAGATCCTGAAAGGGAAGCGGGTGATCGGTCTGGACATGGGCGCATTGGTGGCAGGGAGTAAATTCCGAGGGGAGTTCGAGGAGAGGCTGAAGGCAGTCCTGAAAGAGATCCAATCTGCAAAAGGGGAGATTATCCTGTTCATTGATGAACTTCACACCATTGTGGGAGCTGGGGCAGCAGAGGGTGCCATTGATGCCTCCAATATGTTGAAACCCGCCTTAGCACGGGGAGAACTCCAGACTATCGGTGCCACCACCCTTGATGAGTATCGGAAACATATTGAAAAGGATGGAGCCCTGGAGCGGCGATTCCAGTTGGTCTATGTAGAAGAACCTTCTATTGAGGATTCCATAGAGATCATGAAGGGGCTACGGGACGGCTATGAATCCCACCATGGAGTAAAGATCTCCGATGAGGCGCTGGAGGCAGCGGTTCGCCTCTCCGACCGCTATATCAGCGACCGATTTCTCCCGGATAAGGCGATTGACTTGGTGGATGAGGCAGGGTCTAAACTACGGATTGATATCTATTCCGCCCCGAAGGAGCTGAAGGAGTTGGAGGAACGATTAAATCACTTGGTACAAGAAGGGCAGGAGGCGGTGGCGGCAAGAAGGTATGAGAGGGCGGCAGAACTTCGGGATGAGACCGATCGACTTCAAAAGGAGTATCAGGAGAAAAAAGCGAAATGGATGAAGGAGCGGGGGATTGATGATGTGGTGGGGGAGGAGGATATTGCTGAGTTGGTCTCTCAATGGACAGGGATACCCGTCAAACGGATGCTCCAGGAGGAGTCTGAGCGGCTCCTTCAGATGGAGGAGAGGCTCCACCAGAGAGTGATTGGGCAGGAGGATGCTATCCGCCTGGTCTCCGATGCCATTCGGAGAGGTCGCTCCGGATTAAAAGATCCCAAAAGACCCATAGGATCCTTCCTCTTTATGGGACCTACAGGTGTAGGTAAGACGGAACTGGCAAAATCCCTTGCGGAATTTCTCTTTGATTCAGAAGAGGCTATGGTCCGAATCGATATGTCCGAATATATGGAGCGCCATGCAGTCTCTCGCCTCATCGGGGCACCGCCTGGATATGTGGGCTATGAAGAAGGGGGGCAGCTCACCGAGCCCGTTCGAAGGAGACCCTATCGGGTTATCCTCTTCGATGAGATTGAAAAAGCCCATCCCGATGTTTTTAATGCTCTCCTTCAGATCTTAGACGATGGACGCCTCACGGATGGTCAGGGGAGGACGGTGGACTTCAAGAATACCGTCATCATTATGACCTCCAATGTGGGATCGGAATGGATCTCTACCATGACGGAAGATTATGAGAAGATGACAGAACGCGTGATGGAGGAGTCAAGGCGGAAGTTTAGACCAGAGTTCTTAAATCGGATTGATGAGATTGTTGTCTTCCATAGCCTATCCTTTGAAGAGATCGAGAGGATCGTGGTTCTACAAATTGAAAAGGTGAAGCAGAATCTCGCGGGTCAGGGAATCAGCCTTGAAACCTCCCAAGAGGCGAAGGCATTTCTTGCCCGGAAAGGGTATGATTCCAACTATGGGGCAAGACCTTTGAGAAGGACCATTGGAAGGCTCATTGAAACCCCCCTCTCCAAGAAGATCATCCAAGGGGAGTTCAAAAGAGGAGATACGATCGAGGTTGACCTTGAAAAGGACGAATTAGTCTTTCGTCCAAAAGGAACGATTCGCGAAAAAAAACTTGAAAAAAACTCTTGACAAATTTGAGGGAAGATTTTATAGTATAGTAAGAATCCTTCCGTTGTCACCTTCTGATTACATTCTTCCCTTTTATAGAATCCTTCCAAAAAACACAACCAGCAGAAAAGATTGGTTAAATAGTGCAATTCGACAAATAACAATTTAACCAATCACCAGTTACCATTTAACCGCCTCTCTGATGGAGTTTACAGAACTAAAGACCAAAACTATCGCAGAGCTCTACGAGGTCGCCAAGAATTTGGGAGTCGCGGGGTATACAGGGCTCCGGAAGCAGGAACTCATCTTCAAGGTCATCCAAGCTCAGACGGAGAAGGATGGTCATCTCTTTGGGGAAGGGATTCTGGAAGTACTGGACGAGGGATATGGGTTCCTCCGCTCTCCTGGTTACAGTTACCTCCCGGGTCCGGATGATATATATGTCTCCCCTTCACAGATCAAGCGATTCAACCTCCAGACAGGAGATACCGTCAACGGTCAGATCCGCCCGCCAAAGGAAGGGGAGCGGTTCTTCGCTCTTCTCAAGATTGAATTTGTAAATGAAAAGGGTGGGGATGACAGCCGGGATCGGGTTCTCTTTGACAACCTCACTCCCCTCTATCCTACAGAACGGATCAATTTAGTGACGAAAGATGAAGACCTCTCCATGAGAATGGTGGATCTTCTAACACCCATTGGGAAAGGACAGCGAGGTCTCATCGTCTCACCTCCACGGGCGGGGAAGACTATTCTTCTTCAGAAGATCGCCAAAGCCATAACTACAAATCATCCGGAGATCACCCTCATCATTCTCCTGATCGATGAGCGACCGGAAGAGGTGACAGATATGGAGAGATCCGTCGAGGCGGAGGTAGTCTCCTCTACCTTTGATGAGCCTGCAGACCGCCATGTTCAGGTTACGAATATGGTTTTAGAAAGGGCAAAACGATTGGTGGAGCAGGGGAAGGATGTGGTGATCATGTTAGACTCTATCACCCGTTTAGCCAGAGCGCACAATATTGTAACCCCTCACAGTGGTAGAACCCTATCCGGGGGTGTGGACTCTAACGCCCTCCATAAACCTAAGCGGTTCTTCGGGGCAGCACGGAACATTGAAGAGGGGGGGAGTATGACCATCATCGCCACCGCCTTGATTGAGACCGGAAGCCGAATGGACGATGTGATTTTTGAAGAGTTCAAGGGGACAGGAAATATGGAACTCGTATTAGATCGGAAACTCTCGGATCGAAGGATTTTTCCTGCCGTTGACATCAATAAATCAGGAACCCGAAAGGAGGAACTTCTTCTGACGGAGGAGGAATTGAATCGGATCTGGATTTTGAGGAAGGTCTTGAATGAGATGAACGTCATGGAGGTGATGGGGTTCCTGATCGAAAAGATGAGGGCGACGAAGAATAATAAAGCATTTTTGAGATCTATGAATAGCTAAAGTAGTTAGC
>JADFOU010000186.1 GCA_022562655.1 candidate division TA06 bacterium | reverse complement strand
TTTTCTTCGCTTTCCAAACCCACAATGAACCCGAAGGTCGTTCTGGCAGAGATAACTGGTACCGCTTCTGACCTCGTCCATCTGGGTCAACTCTCCTGAAAAAACCTTGATCCGAGCCCCGATCCCATCCCGGTTGCTTTTTGTCCCGATGGTCTTGATCATAAGCCAGTTGTTCTGATTTCCGCCATCGTTGCGGAGGAGATTTGCTTCCTGATTGTTGTTGGTCACAAAGAGATCGATGTCCCCATCGTTGTCGTAATCTCCCACGGCCAAGCCCCTACCAACCCTTTCTGTGTGAAAATAGTCTCCCGATTTCAGCGAGACATCAATAAAGGTCCCATTCCCTTGGTTCTCAAAGAGGAGATCTCCTTGGGCCGTCGGTTCCTCTTCAATTCTCTCCTCAAGGGAATAGAGTGGATGGCCATTGACAACTAAAAGGTCCTGGTCACCGTCATTGTCGTAATCAAAAAAGTTGGTCCCCCATCCCACATAGGGATAACTGGGTTCTCCTACACCAGTGAGATAACTGACATCCTCAAAGGTCTTGTCTCCATTGTTATGATAGAGCGTATTGACATCATCACTGAAGTTGGTGACGAAGATATCGAGATAACCATCGTTGTCGTAGTCTCCTGCATCCGTTCCCATTCCCGCTTGGGCTTTTCCATCCTCGTTGTAACCCACACCGCTCTGCAAGGTGACCTCCGTGAAGGTTCCCTTCCCGTCGTTCTGATAAAGGAAGTTCCGGACAGAATCGTTGGCGATAAAGATGTCCACATCTCCGTCGTTGTCATAGTCAACAAAGACCACTCCCAATCCCTTCCCCACTGGATTACTAATTCCCGACGCATTGGATACATCCGTGAAGGTGCCGTCGCCATTATTCATATAGAGGATATCCGAAACTCCGTCAAATTGAAGAGGACCACAATAGATTCGGATTCCCCGTTTTTTGTCTTTGCACAGTTTAGGATTGTCTAAGGAAAGATTCAAAAAATTTGTTACATAGAGATCGAGAAGACCATCTGAGTTCACGTCGGCGAAGGAAGCACTGGTTCCCCATCGTTCATCCCCCACTCCGGCTTTCTGGGTGACGTCGGTGAAGGTGCCGTCGCCATTGTTGTGATAGAGATGGTTGGTTCCAAAATTTGCCAAAAAGAGGTCCAGATACCCATCGTTGTCATAATCGGCAACGGCCACCCCCATCCCATAACCTGTCTCACCCAATCCAGTCGTCTCTGTGATATCCGTGAAGGTTCCGTCGCCGTTATTTCGATAAAGGACATTCTGAGGGTTTCTTTCAAACTGAAAGCCTTGAAGAATTCCACTGTTGACCACGAAAAGATCCTGATCCCCATCATTGTCATAATCCCAAAAAGCTGCACCGGGACCCATGGTCTCAATCAGAACTTTTTTTCCAGTCCCTCCGTGGGCGTGCTTGAACTGGATCCCTGCCGTGGAAGAGACATCGGTGAACTGAACCTCAAATTTCGGAGTGCGGAGTGCGGATTGCGTAGTTTCCTCTTGACTGCTGCAGCCCATGAGAAAACAATGATAAATTGCAACCAACAAGCCTGTCCTGGCGAGAGGCCAGGGATTACACGAGATTGACACAGAATTTAAAATCTTGCTTTGGTGTTTAAAACAGAAGAGAAATCTTGTGAAAATCTGTTCCGTCTTAGGTGGATCGTGGTTTCTCATTTGGATTTTTGATTTATGAGCTTTTCGTAGATCTCCATCTCTTCTTTGGCCTCTTTGAGTCTCCCCTGTCGCTCATAAGCAATGGAGAGGTTAATGTGAGCCTCCCCATAGGAGGGATCCTTCTCGAGGGTCTTCTTGAGGGCTTCGATGGCTTCATCCAACTTTCCTAAGCGGATATAACAGACTCCGAGTCCGAATTGGGAATCGATATGGCTCGGACTCCTTTCGAGATTCTTCATCAAAATCTCTATGGACTTCTCATACGCTCCTACCCGCTCATAGGAATAGGCGAGTCCATAATAGGTCCGCACCTTCTCCCCCCCCAGGGCGATCGCACGTTTGAAGGCTTCCAACCCATCCTGGAATCTCAACGCTCGGTTATAAAGTTCTCCCAGATGGGTGTATCTCTCGGCACTGGGGGGCAGCATTGTAAGGTCCTCAATGTATGATTCGATCTCCTCATTATAACCGCTCAGTTTTTCAAAGAACTCCAGTTGCTGTCTCCCCTTCTCCAATTCTCCTATCCGGTTGTAGGCATTTCCCAGATTATAGTGCCCACCCAAATGGCCGGGGTTGAGGGCAAGGGTCTTTTCAAAAGCCTTGACAGCCTCTTCAAATTGATTCTTCTTAAAATAGGCGTTCCCAAGGTTGTACTGGGCTACGACATAGGTGGAATCAATGTCAAGGACCGTTTTGAATTTCTCGATGGCCTCATCCAGTTGACGGTTTCTCAGAAGGATAAAACCAAGATAGTTATGGGAGGTTACATCCTTCGGGTTCAAGGCAATCGCCCTGTGAAAGGTCTTTATTGCATCGTCATTCCTTTTTTCATGATAATATGCCTCTCCCAGGTATCTGTATTGTAAGTAATAGGGTTCAATCGCATTGGCTTTTTCATATTCGATGATGGCTTGGTCAAACCTACCCAGCTTTCCATAGAGAAGTCCTAAATTATAATGGATCTTGGTATTGTCTGGAGTGACCTTCGCCACCTTATTCAACTCTTCGAGGGCCTCCTCATACTGCGTCAGGATGTAGTAGATGTTGCTGAGATTTGAATGGTAGGTTGGATTGTCAGGGTCCAATCGGATGGCTTCCTGGAAAGACTGAATGGCTTCGGCATAATTCTCTTGCTGGGTATAGCGGAGTCCTTCTTCATAATGGGTATTTGCTTGCCCTTCATCGGCAGTCACCTCTTGGAGACAGAGGAGGAGAGAAAAGCATTGTAAAATCGTTATTTTAAAATGTTGGTTCATCGTGATTTCTCTGCCTCTGTAGCGTTCCGCCAAAGACGGGACGCTACAAAAGAGTGTTCAAAATTCCCCGATGAGAACTGATCAATTTAAATTAGCATCCCTACCCTCGGAAGTCAAGGCAAAAAGAGAAACCCTCCAGACGCATGCCTGGAGGGCTTCACTTCAGTTGAGGAATGGATTACCTCAAGACCACCATCTTCCGAGACTGTGCGAAGTCTCCTACGGTGAGCCTGTAGAAGTAGACGCCGTTAGCCACTTTCTGTCCAGCCTTATTGGTGGCGTCCCAGACGGCGGAGTGGTACCCCGCGTCTACGGTGCTGTTCACAAGAGTCTTTACCAGAGAACCTGAAACATCGTAGATCTTAAGGGAAGTCTCAGCATCACTCGAGAGGGCGTAGCGAATCTCCGTAGACCCATTGAGGGGGTTCGGACTGTTCGCCAGGAGTTGGAAGGAGTTCGGGGTGCCCCTCATCTGCTTCCGGAGGGATCCCGAAAGGATCTCCTTACCATTCGCCATGACCAACCCGATCTTATACTCATAGTTGGCTCCCTCATTGACATCCATGTCGATCCAGCTTCCGCTCTCATTGGGAAGTACTGTCTCGTTCAACAGGCTGAAAGAACCGGCATTGTCTTTCTTGTAGAGGTTGAAGCCGGTCTGACCAAAGGTGAAGTCACCCCAGGAAAGTTGCATGGCTCCCGCCATCACCGTTCCTCCGAAGTTGTTGGGAAGCGAAGCCGTGGTGCCCTTCTACGCCAACCTGAACCTGCGTGCCGCGGAGGCCCTGGAGACACGTCGCTCGGAGCGACCGCGCGCAACATTGTCAACTGCAGGTGCTCTGCTCATTTCGATGTCGACGCCATTGTGTCCGCCAGACAAAGAAGAAGAGGATTTCGATTATGATCGTCAAGACCATTCCCGATGGCCAGCACCCCGAACAGCACGAGATTCTATTTCCGGATGGCGTCATCCCCGCCGGATGGTACGCCACGAACTCGATCAACGGTCATTTTCACGGGGTGCTTGTCAAAGAGGACTTGGAGATCGGGGACGTGGTCGTGCTCAACACGGATTTGAACCACGGACTAGAGCAATCTGAACTGCACTCGCACGAGATTTCCATCATGGCAATCCCGGTTCAAGAAATCCCGGACGTCGAACCTGCCCTGCCGCCGGTAACGGTCGAGACCGATGCCGTGCACGACCCCGACGACGACGAAGAAGACAAGCGGAGCGGTGTCGCTGGTGTCAACGAGACGAAAATAACGCGGCACTCGATTATCGAGGTCAAAGAGTCGAAGCGTAACGGAGTCCCCGTGGGGATCGTCTCCGGCTACCTCTCCACGTGGCAACCAGATACCGGGGGCCGCTTCGGAGTCCCGGACCAGTTCGTTCCCGGTGCGTGGGCGGAGTCGCTTGCCGAGCATCGCCGGCGCGGAGACCGGCAAGTCCGGCTCAAAGACCATCACGGCCGGACGATTGGCGGATTCCCGATCGAAACCGTCGTCGAGGATGAGCGCGGGCTGTTCGCCGTCGGCGAGATCAACTTGGAGTCGCAAGCGGGACGCGAGGCTTACTCGCTGGCGAAGCAACGCGTGCTCACGGACTTCTCTGTGGGGTACGTGGCGATCAACGACAAGATCGGTGTGGGCGTTCGGCGCATTTTCAAAGCAATGCTTCTCGAGGCCAGTATCGTCGACGAACCCGGTAACCAAGGTGCGAATATCACCGAGGTCAAGAACCGCGTGTCCGTGGATGAGGCCAAGGAGATCACAACCCGTGAACTAGAGAAGAAGCTTCACGAGTCCGGACTCTTCAGCAGGGCCGCGGCCCGCCTGATTTTCCACACCGTTT
>JADFOU010000185.1 GCA_022562655.1 candidate division TA06 bacterium | reverse complement strand
TTCTTACTGAACTCTATACCCCGCTATTCCGGTGGTCAGGCTTCAGTCCGAAGGATGCTCGCTGGGGCGGGGTATCCACATCACTTCTCCATCAAATAATTTTTGTGGAGGTTCAGGATGGTTTCTCTCATTGGGGCTTCAGCCTAAGCGATGCTGCAGCAGATATTGTAGGGGCGTTTTACCCCCTTTTACAGGATCGCTCTTCTCTCATCAATCATTTCAATTGGAAATGGAGTTATCATCCCTCCACTCATGGTTGGCAAGATTATTTCAACATGCGAACACTCGTTAAAGATCTTTATGAGAATGCCTTTCATATGGATTACAATGGAATGACCTTCTGGCTTTCTGCTGATCTCCATCCTCTCCTCCCCCAGTCCATCAAGCCTTACTGGCCGAACTTTCTCAATCTCGCCTTGGGCTATAGTACCGAAGAGATGGACATCCATAAAAATGGGAGTGGTTATTCCGAACTCTTTCTTGCTCTGGATTATGACCTGAGAAAACTCCCCGGTGAGGGTAGATTCTGGAAGGGGGTAAAGGAAGTCCTCAACATCCTACACTTTCCAGCCCCAACTCTCCGGATCACTCCAGATGCGGTCTTTTACATTCTCTATTTCTGAAATTAGAAAGTAGTCGTTAGAAATTGGAAATTTGTAATGGAAAATGGAAATTATATCGACCAATTTCAAATCTCCGATCTCTATTACCAACTTCCGATTTCCGATAACCAATTTCAAATTTCAAATCAATGGACTACAAAAAGACCCTGACCCTCCCCCGGACGGACTTCTCTATGAAGGCGAACCTTCCGAAACGGGAGGTCGAGATTCAGAAGACCTGGGAGGAGATGAACCTCTATCGTCAATGCTTAGAGAAACAGGCATCCGAGGGGACCTTTATCCTCCACGATGGTCCCCCCTACTCCAACGAGCATATCCATCTTGGAACTTCCCTGAATCGGATCCTGAAGGATTTCGTTCTTCGCTACAAAGTGATGAAAGGATATACAGTCCCCTTCATCCCTGGATGGGACAACCACGGAATGCCCATTGAGAGAGAGGTTTCCAAAAGACTGAAAATAGAGGGGAAGCAAGCGAGCCGATTGGAGATACGGAGGAAGTGTCGAGAATATGCGGAGAAATTCGTCCAGATTCAAAAAGAGGAGTTCAATCGTCTGGGCCTCTACGGAGATTGGGAAAACCCATACCTGACGATGTCGAGCCGGTTTGAGGGAAAGATCCTGGAGGTTTTCGGTGAATTGGTGGAAAAAGGATATATTTATCGAGGACTAAGACCCATCCACTGGTGTCCCTTCTGTGAAACAACCCTGGCAGAAGCAGAAATTGAATACCAGGAGAAGGAGTCCATCTCCATCTGGGTCCGATTTCCTTTAAGGAAGGATCCCAAAAAGATCTTCGGCCCGATTCGGGCAAAGGAGAAGTTTTATGCCCTGATCTGGACGACTACCCCCTGGACGATCCCTGGAAATTTAGCCATAGCTCTCCATCCGGAATTTACTTATGTTCTTTGGAAGGATGGCGAAAATCACTACCTTCTGGCTCTTGATCTTCTCGAACTCGTTCAAAAGGAACTCAATAAAGGCAAAGGGGAAATCCTTCGAACGATGAAGGGCAAAGAGTTGGACGGGATCGTCTTCGGACATCCCCTCTATGACCGGGATTCACCCATTTTATTCGGAGAGCATGTCACTCTGGAGCAGGGGACAGGATGTGTCCATACCGCTCCAGGCCATGGGGCTGAGGACTTCTGGATTGGGAAGAAGTATGGGATTGAACCCCTTTGCCTTGTTGATGGGAAGGGAAGGTTTACAGAAGAGGCGGAGGGGTTTGCCGGGTTAGATCTGGAAAAAGGGAATGAGGCAGTTCTTGAGGCATTGAATCAAAAGGGAGCTCTTCTGAAAAGGGGCACCCTGACCCACAGCTATCCCCATTGCTGGCGGTGCAAGAACCCTCTCATCTTCAGAACAACAGAACAATGGTTTATGAATGTGGATCACGAGAATCATCGGAAAAAGGCATTGAAAGCGATCGAGGAGGTGAAATGGTATCCAGAAGAATCCCGGAACCGGATTCGGGGTGCGGTAGAGAGCCGACCGGACTGGTGTCTCTCCCGCCAAAGGGCTTGGGGGGTTGGCATACCTGCATTGCTTTGTCTGGGCTGCAAGGAAACCATCCTCTCAAAGAAGGTCATTGACCGAGTTGCACAAATGGTCAAAGAAAAAGGCTCCGATGTCTGGTTTGAGTTGGAGGCGAAAGAGTTCCTTCCTCCTCATTTCACCTGCCCCAAATGCGGGGGGAGTGAGTTCGAGAAGGAGACGGACATCTTGGATGTCTGGTTCGATTCTGGCTCCTCCCACCGGGTCGTTCTGAATGACGGTAAGGGCGCGTTTCGCGCCCCTACATGGCCGGCGGATCTTTACCTGGAAGGCTCTGACCAGCACAGGGGTTGGTTTAATGCCTCCCTGATGATTGCTATCGGGACTAAGGGGAAACCTCCCTATAGAAATGTCATCACCCATGGATTCACTCTTGACGCGAAAGGAAAGGCAATGTCCAAATCTCTCGGAAACACCATTCCTCCCTTCCATGTGATTGATCGGTCTGGAGCGGATGTCCTCCGCCTCTGGGTCGCTTCCATAGACTATTTCAAAGATGTCCGTCTCTCAGATGAGATCTTAGAACGAATTGAAGATTCCTATCGAAAGATCCGAAATACCTTTCGATTCCTCCTCGGAAACCTCAGGAATTTTCATCCTGAACAGGATAGCGTTCCGGTGGAGAAGATGATGGAGATCGACCGTTGGATGCTCATGAGGCTACAGGAAGTGATCCAAGGTGTTCAGGAAGGATATGAGACTTATGAGTTCCATCGTGGTTACAACCTCATCTATCCCTTCTGCGCCATAGACTTATCTGCATTTTATCTGGATGTCTTAAAGGACCGCCTCTATACATGGGGGAAGAACTCCCAGGGGAGACGTTCCGCGCAAACCACACTCTATCAGTTGGTGACCACCCTGGCTCGTCTTCTCGCCCCCCTTCTCCCCCACACCATGGAAGAAGTCTGGCAGCACCTTCCGAATGCGGAAGGGGAAACTCCACACTCCGCACTCCGAACTCCGAATTCTGTCCACCTTGCCGAATTCCCTCCGGTTGAAGAGAGCCTCTTGAATCAAAATCTGAAGTCCAGATGGGAGAAACTCATAGAGATTCGGGAAGAGGTTCTCTCTGCCCTTGAAATCGCCCGGAAGGAAGACAGGATCGGGAGTTCCCTTGAAGCCAAAGTCCTTCTCCAGACTCAATTGAAAGAGAGAAGAGACCTTTTAGAGGGCTATCTAAAAGATCTTCCCACTCTCTTCATTACTTCACAGGTCAATCTTCTCTCTGAAAACGAAACAGATTTGGAAATTCGGAGTCCGAAACTTTCGGATCTTTCCATTTCCATCCAACAGGCGGATGGAAAAAAGTGTCAAAGATGCTGGATCTACTCGACGTCAGTGGGAGAGTCCGAGAGATATCCCGATGTGTGTTCAAAGTGTCTTCAGGTTCTTCAGGAGGGCTGACAGGAAGGAGATACGATGTCTAAAACTCGAAAAACTGACTCAAAAAAGAAGCCTGACACCAGTCCGAAAAAGAAAGGGACAAGAACCTCGAAGGGTGGACAAGGGATTTCCGCAAAAGAATTGAAGCATTTTGAAAAAGTCCTTCTCAATGAACGGGAGAGGGAGATGCGTCAACTCGGACTTATTCAAGGCGATTTGGACCGGACTCAGGTAGACTCTTCCCATGATCTCTCTGCCTTTCCCACTCACATGGCCGATCCAGGAACGGACACCACAACACGGGAAAAGGACTCCATCCTTGTCACTGCAGAAGGGGACACCCTCTATGAGATTGATCAGGCACTCAGGAGGATCTACGACAAGACCTATGGAAACTGTGAAAGTTGTGAGAAAATGATCAGCAAGAAGCGTTTGGAGGCAGTTCCCTATGCCCGATTCTGCATTGCTTGTCAGGAAAAAGAAGAGAAGGGTAAGACGGAATAGAAGAATTATTTCTCATTTTGCACTTATCATTTAAAATTTTACAATGAATTCTTCAAGTCGAAGGTTTCTCTTCCCTCTCTCCCTCCTCCTCATCATCTTTTTCCTGGATCAATTGACCAAAGCCATTGTAGTAAAAACCCTCCCGCTAAACTCCCCTCAACCCTTGATTGGAACCTTTTTCCAGTTCACTTATATTAGGAATCCCAATGCCGCATTCGGTATCTCATTGGGTGGTCGAATACCTCTCCTCCCTTTCTCCATTATAGCAATTCTCATCCTCATTTTCATCTTCTTCCGCACCCACCATGAGAGTCGCCACGAACTCCTCGCCATTGGTTTTATCCTCGGTGGAGCTTTGGGCAATCTCATGGATCGGATTCGCTTTGGTGAAGTGGTGGATTTTATCGATGTCGGATTTCATCGCTACCGCTGGCCTGTCTTCAATATCGCCGATTCTGCTGTTACGATTGGAATCATCCTGCTTATTTTCGGAGCGACTCGGAAAAAAAGGGGAGGGGAAAAGGGAGCGCTTCCATCCGACTCCTAAAAGAGATAGAAAGGTTCCCTTTTTTCAGTTGGGGTCTTTAGAAAAGAGTAGCCGAGGTTTTTCAACCTCGGCACATCTTGAGTCTCCCTCTTCCCTTTGTAGTAGGGGTTTGATTCATCAAGCCCAATGCTCAAGTCTTAACTCAACAAAATCAGTTTCTTTGTAGTAGTGAAGTTGCCGCTTTGGAAGCGATAGAAA
>JADFOU010000184.1:2798-4825 GCA_022562655.1 candidate division TA06 bacterium | reverse complement strand
GGAAGCTCTTTGTCAACAGTAACATTTGCTGTCTCAAATGGTGCATTATAGAGATTATCGGTCATCCATATTAGAAAAGGCGTGGGTGCTAAAATATTTCCCCAATGCGGTGGAACATTTAGTGTTACAGTCGTAATAGGTTCTGTGCCAAGTTCCAATGAGTTGACAAGAATATTCTTCTCGAATTCGTGCTCTAGATTGGCTTCTTCAAACCAAATTTCATAAAATCCTCAAAGTCAATTCTGGTCGCAATACCGGGGGTGTCCACCAAATTAAACGTGAGGGATTTTCCCTTAGATTCAATGGACACCTTTTCCTTCATTTGAATTTCCCTAGTCTCGTGCGGGATGACAGAAGTAGAACCCATTTCCTCCCCGAGCCAGTCTTTGCAAATTTTATTGGCGAGGGTGGTCTTGCCAGAATTCACCGGTCCATAGAGACCGATCTTAATCTCTCCCCTTCGCCTGAAGAGGGATGAGATGCGATTGAGAAGTTTTTTTAATCCACCGAAGGCCATGTCATCACAAAACTCTTTGAGGATTTCTTAGTGTACAGAAATATAAACGTTCTAATCCAAGGTAGTGTATGACGATCATCAATCTGAAACAGGTCAGCGACTTTGAACATTTCAAAGAAGAGCAGCTGTGGTTTGCCAAACTCTTCAGTTCTGAACACCTCTCGATTTCTCTTGACCGGTATGATCCTGGTATCACCACTCTGGCCATTAAAAAGAACCCGCTCCGGCACGAGTGCTTGCCATTTTTGCTCCCCCATTTACCATGGAGGAGATCACCTTCTCTCCTTGAGTATCCATACAATACACACGTCTCTAAAGGCTTGACTTTCGTCAAAATCACGAAGACTTTCCTTCGTGAGCAGGCATAGCCTTATAAAGGGACGAAAGTCACACTATAACAGTGAAATATCATGCGTAAGTACCGGCACAAGACTGATAGCGGTGAAATAGAATTGCCCTTTGCAAAGGCGCAATATCGCGAGCAGGATTTTGAAGAGCTGTATGAGTTGAGAAAGGAAAGTACCGAACGGGCGATTGTGGAACAGGAACCGCTTCCTGAAGAGCGGGTCGAAACCGTTATTCGATCCCGGCGAATTGCCATGCCTGGTATGGAACCCCAGGCGATCCTGCCCCTGAAACTCATGGGATCAGAAGTCGTGGGGAGTCTGTTTGACAGGGTAGAGTTTCTCAGGCAGCGCATTGAAGAGATCACGGAGACTCTCGAACTCCGGGAGCATATTCATAATGAGATGGTCGTGGAGATTGAAGTGGACATTAAAGAAAAAAATGCCATGGCTGAACGCGTGGCCGACATCAATGAAAAGCGAAATCTGAAACTGGACGTGTCCAGCCTTCGCCGGGAAAAGAGGATGGAAAACGTGCAGTGGTGGCGTGATGTGGTGGAACTGCGAAGCGAGATGCGCGAGCACACAGAGAAATACGAAACCGAGAAAAAGATTGTGGCGATTTTTAGTGAGATCAGTCCTGACGGACTGAAAAGTGAGGAGGCCTAAATCATGATACCACTTCAAATGGAAAAAATGATTTCTGAGGAAATCAAGAAGCTCGTGCCCATTCTTGGCCGGGAGAATGCCTCACGCCTGACCAAAGCCTATCTCTTAGCGGATGAGGACACCAAGCAGCGGATCTTTGAGCTCGTCGATGTGATCAAAGCAGGCGTCTTTGCAGATAAGGATCTGCGTAACGCGGCTCTGCGCGAACCGCCCTCTCTCGAGGATTCCAAGGGGGATATTGAAATTGGCTATGCCCTCTATGGACGCAAGCGCATGCATCCGTTCTCGCTCAAGAAGGAGCTTGCTGAGGACGATAACATTGCTGTCGGCGTCCTGCTGGGCTCCGTCGTCATCGGACTGTCGATCATCATCGCTTCAGCGATCGGTGCGTGAGCGACGAAGCCGAAAGATTCGCGGCGGCCTCGGCCAGCGCGCCCGCGGTTCTCTTTGCCGTCTTCGTGATAGGGATCTGTGGGCTGCTCTACGAGCTGCTCGCG
>JADFOU010000184.1:1966-2788 GCA_022562655.1 candidate division TA06 bacterium | reverse complement strand
AACCTCTCCTATTCCCTGATAGAGAAGCTCTCAGACCAGAACGTGCCCGTGATTATTTTTGATTTCTCCAAAAGGAATTACAAGGACCTCCTCTCCACCCACCTTAAGGATCGAATTAACCTGTACACCCTTGGCCGAACACCTGCGCCGTTCAAATTCAATCCTCTGAAGCCGCCTCCTGGAATCTTGCTGTCCCAGTGGATGAAAGAGTTCTCCTCCATTTTCGATCATGCCTACTGGCTGCTTGGTGGAGGCCGCGCCGTGATACTCAAGGCTCTCGACAATGTATTCGCATCAAACAAACATCCAACCATGCAAGATCTCAAGGCCTGGCTGGACGAGTACGGGACCAGCAGCTTGCCGTCCCGGGAACGCAACTGGATTTCTACGGCGATGCGACCGCTTGAGAGTTTGTGTTTCAAGGAAGTGGGTGATATTTTCAATATCAAGGAAGGGATCCTGCCCTCAGAATTCTTCACGCCCGGGAGAATCACGATCCTAGAACTGGATGCTCTGGACACAAACGACAAGACATTCTTCATTGAAATTATCCTTCAGTGGATTCGGGACTGGCTGCTCGTCAATTGGAAGAAGGAACAGCTCGCAGGGGTCGTGATTCTGGAAGAAGCGCACCATGTCCTGAACCGGGAAAAGGCAAAGAAGATGGGATCAGAAACCGTCATGGAACTCGTGTTTCGTGAGGTGCGTGAACTCGGACTGGGTATTATCTATATTGATCAGCACCCGTCTATGGTGTCGTATCCAGCTCTTGGGAACACCTCGACGCATGTGTATATGAATCTGGGACTGGACACACGGCAA
>JADFOU010000184.1:433-1956 GCA_022562655.1 candidate division TA06 bacterium | reverse complement strand
TCGTCAGACATCCAGGATGCAGCGAATATGATTGGTCTTGATGAAGAGGAAATCCCCTACTTGAGAAAGCTTCCTGTGGGTCACGGGTTCATCATGTGCAGGATGGCAAAGCACGATCCGTTCCTAATTGAATTTCCTAAGTTCCCGATGACAAAGGGCATTGTCACCGATGAGGATATCCATGAGCATATGATGGGAAAGGCCATTTCGGAGATTCAGGGATCCAAGGAGTCGCTGAAGGAATCCCCAGAACCTGAGCCAGTTCCTGCATTTACTGAGGAAGTGAGCGAGCAGGCCTTGAAGATTTTAGAAGCAGTGGGAATGGGTGCAGGCAGCTTTGCCTCTCAAATCTATTCAAAAGCCAAGATGTCCGGCAAGACGTTTGATCGCCAAGTCAAGCGACTCATAGATCAGGGTCTGGTGGGCATGAAGCGGGCCAAGACCGGCAGAAATGTCATGCACTTCTATTTCCTGACCGATCAGGGTGATCAGGTCTTTGATAAGGAATTCAAGCGCCCCTCCAAGGTGTATGATAAGGACGTAAGTGAGGTGATAGGCCTTCTGGAAGATGCCGGTTGGCTGTTCGATCGTGAGGGGAAAAAGCTTATATTTTCAGAAGGCAATAATCATATGACAGTATGTATCGAGAACAGCCTGGACCGAAAAAAAATGCTGGCCGATCTGAAATCGACCCCCTACTTCATTTGCGTCTCAGAGAGTGTGAGGAACCTTCTTCTGCAAGAGGCAGCCAAACGATCGTACACCGAGGGACCGCTCACCGTATTTATAACGACCCCAGAAAAATTTGCAAAGAAAGCAGACTTCGAGAAAATAGAGTTCAAATGATCCCCTTTCATATTCCTACCAACATCTCAGTCCAGTCGCATGCCAACCGTTCAATGATTGTGTGTGTTCGTTGTTAGAATCTTAGGCCCCCAAGCGACTTGCGTCCCGCAAGTCCAACGGGAGACCACGGTAGGGAAACCTGGCTTCTTTCGAAAACCTGAAGGGACTTCCCTCAACACTTTCGTGAATAGCCTTGACTTTCGCATCTTTTCCCTCCTTGGAATCCTTGTTGCCCCGGACAAGGGTTCCATTTTCTCCCCTCCTATGTGGAATCCTTGTCATCGTTGGCAGGGATTCCATTTTTATGCTTACCCCCCGGTGATTGATCCATTGTTGATCCTATGGTCACCACCGTAAAGACAATCTGAACTATGAGGTTGCCTAAAAGGAACTGTTGTTTCCTCCGGAGCAGCAGTTCCATTCCTTTCTCTTCTCAAGCTTCCGGTTCACTTCCTGCTTCCGGTCAGCTTTTGGTGGAGAGGGAGATTGGTCACGTGCCTCCGACTGCTTTGACAGGGCACACTCAGCAATAATGGAATTTCTCAGCAAAGTCCTCCTTACTTCATTTGATAAACTCATCAATTGAATCGCTGAGGATTCTCCAATCTTCTGAGGATCAATCTCCCTTCTTTCATTAAACAACTCAAGAGGTGTGCAATACGGTACCTGCTTCCCCC
>JADFOU010000184.1:0-423 GCA_022562655.1 candidate division TA06 bacterium | reverse complement strand
TAACACAGATCCCTGGCCCTGCGCCTTCATCTGTGAATACACCTCGCACCCATAAAGGGCGATAGTAGCCATCACATCTTGACCATACGGTTCTCCATTCCCCTAATTAGGGTACGTGGAAGTGGACATTACGTTCCTTTGGCGAACTCGCTCTTTTTCCCTTTGCCTCCCTTCTTATTTTCTGGGATATGTGGCGGGCTTCTCACAACTTGTAATCCAAGGCCTTTGTGCCTATACTGAAGCACGATGTGACGCCCGCCACTTTTGACATAATCTTATCTACCGTTCCCTCTCTGAATCTCTCGACTCCCGATAGATATGTGAGATGAGGGAACGTCTCCACCCGGGATGGACATCACTTGGGATATTTAATTTCAACGGCGATAATAACTGCACTCTCAAGTGATGTCCCCTTTCGCGTGT
>JADFOU010000183.1 GCA_022562655.1 candidate division TA06 bacterium | reverse complement strand
ACTGCAACTGCCAACTGCGCTCCGTCGCGTGCCGTCGCCAAAGTGGCTTTGGCACGTCGGCGACAGAAGCTTTGGGGCGTAGGCGACCACTGCTACCTCAATTATGAATTTTTAATCGCATCCACCATCCGCACCACCCTTACCATCTCTTTTACATCATGAACGCGTATCATGGAGGCTCCATTCAAGACGGCGATTGCAACCGCCGCCGCTGTCCCCTCCAATCGCTCCTCCACCGGAAGATCGAGGACTGTTCCTATAAAGGATTTTCGGGAAGGTCCTACCAAGAGGGGCCTCCCCAAGTCCTGAAATTCCCTCAATCTCCGAAGGATCACCAGATTATCCTCCGTCCTCTTTCCAAATCCAATACCGGGATCCACCAGAATCCCTTCAATCCCTTCTTCCGTGGCCTTCTCAAGTCCCTTTTCTAAATAGACCTTGATTTCACCGATAACATCATCATAGTATGGATTTTGCTGCATGTTTTGGGGTCGCCCTTTGATATGGCTGATCACCAACCCCGCCCCATATCCTGCGATTGTCTCCGCCATCGCCTGATCAAATCGAATTCCGCTGATGTCGTTCACCAGTTCTGCCCCGGCTTGGAGAGCCTCCCTCGCCACCTCACTTTTGTAGGTATCAATGGAAAGGGGGATCCTGACCCGGTCCCTCAGCCCCTCAATGACCGGCAAGACCCGATGGAGTTCCTCTTCCACAGAAACAGGGTCTGAATTCGGTCGAGTGGACTCTCCTCCAATATCAATTAAGTCCGCTCCTTCCTCCTCCATCTTCATCCCTCTCTCTTCCGCCCTCTCCGGGTCAAAAAAACTCCCCCCATCCGAAAAGGAGTCTGGCGTAACATTCAAAACCCCCATAATCAATGTCCTGCGAGAGAGGTCAAGGGTGTGGTGAGGAAGGACAAATCGGGAGTTCAAAGAAGGGGCGCCGACTTGAACGCCCCTACTTGCTGGCTGTTTCATGTTCTTCACTGGGCACTTTTTCTTTCACCTTGTCTCGATCCGAATCAGATGGAGGTTTGTCTCCTCTCGTGGTTCGGATGATTTCATCAATCTGATGCGTGTCAAGGATCTCCCGTTCTAAGAGGGCCTTTGCCAATTCATGGAGGATCGCAAGATTTTTCTTGAGAGTCTGCTTCGCCCCCTCCTCTGCCTCCTCCACAATTCGCTTGACCTCCTTATCAATCTGCCGAGCAGTATCCTCGGAATAGTCACGATGCTTAGCGATCTCCCTCCCTAAGAAGATCTCCTCTTCCTTCTTTCCAAAGGTGAGGGGGCCCATTTTGTCGCTCATCCCCCACTCACAGACCATCTTCCGGGCGAGTTCTGTCGCCTGTTCAATGTCATTCCCTGCTCCTGTGGTCAGTTGATCGAGGGCGACCAACTCCGCCGCCCGCCCCCCTAACATCACCTGTAACTGGGCAAGGCAATAGTCCCTGGAATAGGTTTTTCGATCATCCAAGGGAAGCTGCAGGGTAACCCCCAGGGCCATCCCCCTTGGAATGATGGTCACCTTATGGATGGGATCCGTCCCTGGAGTGAACTTGGAGACCAAGGCATGTCCCGCTTCGTGGTAGGCAGTCGTTTTCTTCTCATCCTGGGAGAGGATGAGGCTCTTCCGTTCAGTCCCCATCAGAATCTTATCCTTGGCGCTCTCCAGATCCTCCATCGCGATGGACTCCCGATTGTTACGAGCGGCAAGAAGGGCCGCTTCATTGACCATATTGGCGAGGTCCGCTCCAGATAATCCGGGGGTTCCCCGAGCGAGGATCTGAATGTCTACATCCTTTGACAATGGGACTTTCCGGAAATGGACCTTCAGTATCCCCTCCCTTCCCTTCACATCCGGGCGATCGACCACCACCCTACGATCGAACCTCCCGGGACGAAGGAGGGCGGGATCAAGGATATCGGGTCGGTTAGTGGCAGCGAGAAGAATAACCGAATCATTGTGTTCGAAGCCATCCATCTCGACCAAAAGGGCATTGAGGGTCTGTTCCCGCTCATCATGACCCCCTCCCAACCCAGCCCCCCTTAGCCTTCCCACGGCATCGATTTCATCAATAAAGATGATACTGGGGGCGTGCCGTTTTCCCTGTTCAAAGAGGTCCCGTACCCGAGAAGCCCCCACCCCGACAAACAACTCCACGAAGTCAGACCCTGAGATGGAGAAGAAAGGAACCCCTGCCTCCCCTGCTACAGCCCTCGCCAAGAGGGTCTTTCCCGTTCCTGGAGGTCCCAATAGGAGTATCCCTTTGGGGATCCTTCCCCCCAACTTCTGGAACTTCTCGGGGAATTTGAGAAATTCAACCACCTCTTCCAATTCCTGCTTTGCCTCCTCTACCCCTGCCACATCGTTAAAGGTAATCTGGTTTTTGGTTGGGGTCATGGGTTTTGCCCGGCTCTTGCCAAAGGAGAAGGCTTTATTGGGACCCGACTGGATCTGCCGGAATAAAAAGAACCACAAGCCGAAGAAAAGGAGTATCGGAAGGAAGTAAGGGAGGAAGATCTGAAAGAGATTTGAAGGGGGCTTTCCCTCCACCTCCACCCCTTTGGCAATCAGTTCTCCTTGCAAATCGGCATCCTCAAATGGGATGTAGGTCTTAAACCGGGAAAAGATAATCGACTCCCCCTCCTTCTCCACAATGGACTCCTCTTTCAATTTCCCACGGATCTCCTTCATCACAATTGTCACAGAGAGTACATTCAATCTCTCCACCTCTTTAAAGAAACGAGAATAAGAGATCTCCACCTCCTCTCTTTTCATCAGATTGAAGAGGTGCATCCCGGACATGATGAGGAGAAAGAAGGCGAGCCAGATGAGGATTCCTCTCAATGTCTTCTTCTTGGGTCCACCTGGAGCGGACTTCTTCCCATCCCCCTTGCTCTTTTCAATTCTCATTTTTAATCGAAAGTTTTTTACCACGGAAGGTACGGAAAAGCAATAAAATTTTTCTGTGCATTCTGTGGTAAATTTTAAATTTTCAATGCTTTGATTGCCAGAACTTTGCGGGTCTTCCCACAGATTTTCGCCCGATCAGATCGCCTGTGGTGGACCACCCAGAGGATTCCCTTCTGATCACAGAGGAGGGGAAGTTGATTCCGCTCCTCCCTTGGGAAACGATCGTCGATCAAGACCTTTTTCAGCCTCTTTTCCCTCTCCATCCCGAAGGGCTGAAACCGATCCCCCTCTCTCCGATTTCGTATGTATAGAGGGAGATGAAGATGGGTGTAGTCAAAATAGACATCTCCCGAATGCGGAAGGCGGAAGGCGGAAGGCGGAATGTCGATCTCTTTCCTTCCGAGTAAGCGGGATTCAAGAGTGTATTCTTTAAATCGTGTGATGCCGGGGAGAACGAGAGGAATTTCGGAATTCGGAGTGCGGAGTGCGGAATTCCGCATTTCCCCTTCCGCATTCCAAATTCGAAAGAGGAGTGCATCGTATCCCTTTTGGACTCGGAGAGAAGGGAGATGAATCTCATCCCCACTCTTCCCTTCCTGAGAAAAGCGAAGGATTTCATTCAAATGGCGATAGGTGATCCTTCTCAGGTCTCCTCTTACGCGTCGGATCGCCTCCCTGGCTACCCTTCGCCTCAAGGCAAGAGGAGTCTCCGAAAACCCTTTCAGATTCAGGGCAATTTCAGATACCGGATTTCGAATTTCGATGTTTGTTCCTCCCGAATCCCGAAGGAGGAGGCGCTCAAAAACCTCCAGAGCCCTCCCCTCCAGATACCCTTCCTCCTCCCGGAAAATATCCGCCGTACGGGCAAGGGTCTTCACAAGCTCAGGGTTAAACTCCCTCTCTAAAACCAGAATCTGGCTACGGATCCGATTTCTAAGGAACCTTCTATCCGAATTGCTGGAATCCATCCGATAGGGGATTCCTTCTTTCTGGAGATCGTTGAGAATCTCCTGGTGGGAAATTTCTAAGAGGGGTCGGATCACTCTTCCATTGACCGGGGGGATGCTCGCGAGCCCCAACCGCCCACTTCCTCGAAGGAGTCGGAGTAGAAGAGTTTCTGCCTGATCATTCAGGGTGTGACCCGTTGCAATCTTCTGGCAGGAAGTCTCCTTTCGGACCTTTTCTAAAAAACGATACCGAATTCTCCGTCCCTCCTCTTCCAGATTTGCGTTGGAATCTACAGGGATGGCTTCTATCGTGGAGGAAATCTCTTTCCGTTCCGCCAATCTCTGGACGAAACAGGCATCCTCTTCCGCCTCCTCTCCTCGGAGGCGATGGTTCATATGAGCGATGTGGAGTTGTACGCCCAGGTCTTTTTGGAGTGAGAGAAAGGCGTGGAGGAGGAAGACTGAATCTGGACCTCCCGAGACCGCGACAACGACTCCTTCTCCCCTTTTTACCATCCGGTATTTTGAGAGGGTCACCCGCATTTTATCATAGAGTGGATTCATCTCTCTTAATTTAACAAAAATGAAGGGGAAAAGCAAGGAGAAACCTTGTGATTCAATTTTTGATTTCAACTATTTTTTGTTTCGACTTCTTCCCTGATAGAATCGTTATACGTGATTTAGAAATTCCGAAATATTGGGATAACAAATGGATCATCGCTCTGTTGGCTCTGAACTCCACGGGAGGATCCTTACATAGACAACATATCCGTCGTCCGTCTTTTCTACTTTTTCCTTTCTCGATCTTGGTTTTACCGTAATGAAAACCTTCATTCTCCGAACTTTTGATTTCATTCAATCGTTATTCATCGAAGTTTTTCCTCAAATTCACCGGGTCAACATACTCCACTTCATCAGGGACCTTTCCCGTCCAGAGGCGGTCAAAATAATCCTTATAAA
>JADFOU010000182.1 GCA_022562655.1 candidate division TA06 bacterium | reverse complement strand
ATCACTCGTTCACCGATTTCAAAACCGGTGATTCCTTTCCCTAATTCAGCCACCTCGCCAGCAGCATCTGCCCCTAGTATATGAGGAAATGGCAGTTCCGGCACAATTGATCCTTCACGGATATAATGATCCAAACGGTCGACCCCAGCCGCAAGCACTTTAATTAATACATGGCCAGGTTTTGGGCTTGGCCGTTCGATGTCTTCGTGCTTGAGCGCGTCCACATCGCCAAATTCATGGATTACTGCTGCTTTCATTTGTCCTTCCCCCTTTCTGCATTCAACTTTACGTTGTTAGGTGATTTTGAGATTCGATCTTTTCCAGATCATCGTGAGACTTTTCCGCTAAACTTGCACAGTCTCGAGAACCTTCCTCAAATCGTCTTCCCACTCAAACCCGATGACCCGATGGATGGGTTTTCCCTCCTTGAAGAGAAAAAGTGTTGGAATATGAATCACACGATATTCGGCAACGAGGTTTGAGTTCTTCTCTATATTCACCTTGACGAATTTGATACGACTGTCTCCACCTTCTATCTCATACTCTTCGGCGATGGACTCGAGAGCAGGCTCCTGGTATCTGCACGAATCACACCAATCCGCACAGAAGTCCACAAGGACAACACCTTCAGCCTTTAAAACTTTGGACTCAAAACCTGCTTCTCCCACAGTCTGCATTTTTCAACCCTCTTTTCTGATAAGTTCATCAGACTCTTTTTTGAATTCAAAGACGTTAACTTCCATCCATTCTGCTACCTACCTGGCTTCCTCGAAGGAGCTCTCGGGATCGGTCACCAATACCTCAAAGAGCGCTGCTAAATATGTCATTTCAAACCTCCCTTTATCCTTGTTTCTGATTTCTTCATCCTGTCGTAATGTATACTATAGCAAATACTGTGCCAATAAAGAAAAAGCCACTTAGAAAAACTTCTAACTGGCTACAATAAAAAGATTTAGTTCTCTTTTTAGGGTCAGGTCATCTCGCGCTCAGATTCATTTTCCTTCCCAAAATATTGGGAGCATCACGAATTGTTGGGATTTTCTACTCTCTTCTCTTGATCCCAAGTTTTTTCATCCTCGCTTCCAGGGTCGTCGGCTTCAATCCCAAAAACTTTGCAGCTCCCCTCTCCCCACTCACCTTCCAGCCAGAATATTCAAGAACTTCGATTATGTGCTGCCGTTCATACTCTTTGAGAGTTCGGATCCGGATCCCTTGTGGAAATATGCCTGCTTTCGGGATCCAATCCCCTAACTCGAGTTGAGTACTCCGGCTGATGAGAACCGCCCGCTCGATGATGTTCTCCAGCTCTCTGATGTTTCCAGGCCAGGGATATCCCTTAAGAACCTCCATGGTCTTCCGAGGGATCGTCTCAATCTCTCTCCCCAATTTTACTGAATATTTCTGAACGAAGAATCTGACCAGAAAGGGAATGTCTTCCTTTCTCTCCCGAAGAGAGGGAACTTGAACAGGGAATACATTCAACCGATAAAAGAGGTCCTGGCGGAATTTCTCCTTCTCCATGGCCTTCTCCAGGTCTCGATTGGTAGCTGCGATTACCCGGACATCCACCTTGTGGGTCTCGGAACTTCCTACTCGCTCAAACTCCCCTTCCTGAAGGACATGGAGGAGCTTCGCTTGAAGATCAATGGGGAGATCCCCAATCTCATCCAGAAAGATGGTCCCGCCATCGGCGAGTTCGAAGCGTCCAATCTTTAGGCTGAGAGCACCCGTGAACGCCCCCTTCTCATGACCGAAGAGCTCACTCTCAATCAACCCACTTGGGAGGGCTGCACAATTCACCTTAACCAGGGGTTTCTCCCGCCTGGGGCTGAGATTATGAAGTGCCCGGGCAATCAGCTCTTTCCCTGTTCCCGTTTCACCTGAGATTAGAACACTAATACCCGTTGGAGCCACGGTTTCTACAGCCTTCAAGACCTTTTTGATCGCCGAACTCTGACCGATCACCTCTTCAAAATTGTATTCGGTTTTGATCTCCTCCTGAAGATAGATGTTCTCCTGTTCCAGGCTGGACTTTAATTGAGCAATCTCTTCATAGGCTTTCATGTTTTCGATGGCCAGAGCGATCTGCTTGGCTACTTCCTGGAGAAACTCAGCATCCCCAGTAGTATACCCATTGGGATTGTGACTTCCCACACTCAGGACTCCCGTTGCCCAACCCTTCACCATTAGGGGGACTGAGACATAGGATCGGATCCCCTCCTTCAGGAGTTGTTCTTCCGCTCCAATTCTTTCCTCCTTTTCAAGATCATAACGAATAAGAGGCTCTCTCTGGTCCAGAACCGATTGGAGATGACTCCCCTGGCGAGGAAACTCTGTCCCGATGGGAACGAATTGCTTCGGTGGTATAGCACCCGCCAATGCATAAACCATAAAGGAATCCTTCACAGGTTCGTAAAGGGTAATGCTGGCTCGATCAAAGGTGAGAATCCTGTGGAGCGATTGGGCTACGGCGTCGAAGAGACGTTCCTTATCGAGGTTCGCGATGATGGCGTTATTGACCTCCAGAAGAACCCGCTGTCGTTCCTCGGACTTGCGGAGCTGACTGGTACGTTCCTCTATGATCTCCTGCAAGTTTTCAGAATACCTCTTCAGTTCCTTCTGGAGTCGTAGGTTTTCTAAGGCAATTGCCAATTGTTCGGCCAGTCTGAGGAGGACATACTTCTCTTCAGGGGAGAACTCTTCGGGTTCTTCCTTTCCAATGAGTAGAATCCCTAACTTGCTGCTGAGGGTTTGAAGCGGAACTACAGCAAGGCATTGAACCCCAAATCGTTCCAGAGATGGAGGGATCGGGATATCCCTTGGCTTATCCATGCGGAGGGACAGAAACTTGCCACTGCCAATTGCTTCCCGATAGAGAGGTTTCAACTCGGCGATTACGGCTTCCGCTTCCGGGGAAGCAAGCAATTCTCCATCCTTCTGGAGCGCCAGACTCCAGCCTGGTTCTGTATTTTTTCGGAGGGCCATACCACTAAAATTACACCGAACCAACGAGGGTATACCCGTTGCTGTCAACCGAGTACGTTCACATTCGTCCTCCACTGCGGTAATGGCTGCCAAAAGCATCCACAAATCTTGCGTTGACTTAAATGCCGATCTTTCCCACTCTCTGATCAGGGTCTGTTCCATAATCATTTCAAATAAGGTTGGAATTAAGAAAGATGATGGACTTGAGTCAAGATCTCCACGAGATTCGCAGAAGTAAACTCACATTGCGGTCTGAGCAGACATATCTACCTCCCTCTGTCATGATAGGGTGACAAAAATAACACATTCCCTCCAAAAAAGCAAGGGCTTTTTTCTGAATTTGAACCTCTAAGAATTAGCGGAGTTGATCTACTTGGATTTCTTTTTTCAAAGTTTCTAAAGAAAGAAAAGTTTACTTATCCTATTAATATAATTTGACTTACCCGAAAAAAAAGAAAAAGGAGCGTTATCAAAACGCCCCTATAGATGATAGAATTAAGATGAATTAAAGAGTTTTACTTCGGTGAATGAGGCTTTTTTCCCCCATTTGAATATCCAGGATTATTTCTATTCAATTTATATTATTTGAAGGGAAATTTGGGGTCACCCTTATAAATAACATTTTTATTTCCTTTGACTTATAGAGAATGGGACAACAGTCGAAGATCCCTCGCGAAGCCGGGGGGTTGAAAATCCTCCGCAAAGTCGGAAGCCTGTCCTTCGTAGCCTGTAAGGGCTATGGAGGGCTTGTCCTTCATAGCCTGTTAGGGCTATGGAGGAGGTCCGTCGCGGACCGTTAAGTCTCAATTTGCGCTAACTTCGGTTTAGATTTTCCTCCTTCAATCATCAACCAAGCAGTGAGGGCACCCATAAGCGACAGTCCAGCAGCAATGTACATTACCAGACGGAAACTGTCTACGAACGATTCGGCAATCGCGTTCTCAAGCACGCCCTTCAACTCGTCTCCAAGATCTCCAGAAACCTCTGCTCCTGCAAGCTTGATCCTTTGATCATCAAACGTATGCTGAACCTCACGGGGAATTTGAAGTTCTGTCAGGCGGGTATCGAGACTTCGATTAAATACATTAAGTACAATGATACCCAACACCGCAATGGCGAGGAGACCAGCTGTTCGGGACATCGCATTGTTGATGCCCGAAGCGATTCCCGAGCGATGTTCCGCCACTGCGCCCATCACGGTGGTCGTTAGCGGAGCGACGCTAACCGCCATTCCCAGGCCCAGCACCAGAAAGGCCGGGAAAAATGTCGTCCAGTAACTTCCACCAATACCTGGAACAGCAAAAAGGACAAACCCAACAGCTGCGATGGACGGCCCGACCGTCAGCGGGAGTTTCGCCCCGTAGCGGCCCACCAGTCCCCCGGCCCAGCGTGAGAGCAGGAATAGAATTAGAATCAGGGGAAGAAAGGCAGCTCCTGCCGCCGTAGCGGAATAGCCCTGAACCTGGATCAGATTGAAGGGCACGAAGAACAAGGCTCCGGCCAAAGCTGCGTACAGAAATAGCGTAAGCAAATTTGCTCCGCTAAAGTTTCGAGAGCGGAAAAGTCTTAGTGGCATCATCGGCCATGGGTTGCGTCCTTCCACTATGAGAAATGCCAGTAGAGCTATTGTGCCAACTGCCAAGGCGCTGAGTACTAACGGATGGCTTAAGCTCAGATTGGCCGATTCAATCAGTCCATAGACGATCCCCCCCAGTCCGATGGTCACCAGCATAACGCCCCACCAATCCAGCCTCTTTGGCCCTTCTTCATCACGGCTCTCCGGAACACGCCAGAAAAGAATGATGAGCACGACCACAGACAGTGGAACATTGATGAAAAAGACCCAGCGCCAGGAAGCATTTTCAATCAACCACCCCCCCAACACAGGTCCCA
>JADFOU010000181.1 GCA_022562655.1 candidate division TA06 bacterium | reverse complement strand
GGGGAGCTGTCTCCTTCGGAATTGGCGACAACAAAGACCTTGGCGGAGAGAACGTGACCGACTTCGGCTGGAGTGCAACCCTCTTAGGTGCGACGGTCAAAGTGGACGGAAAGACCCTTGTGGAGAAAGGGAAATTGAAGATATAACCTTAAGCGCTGTTTCACCCCGAATGGTTTATGTACTTGGGCCCGAATCGGGCCCTTTTTCTCGACTTTTTCTAAAACAATATTTATCATAAAGTTTCCAAAGAGGGGTGAAAAATATGAAGACCAAAACCATTCGGCAGACAGCAACATTCAAGGCGAGTCCCCACGAAGTCTATGAAGCGCTATTGAATTCACGCAAGCATTCCAAGTTCGCGGGTGGAAAGGTCAGCATCAGCCGCAGGGCTGGCGGGATTATTACTGGACGCCGATGAAGGAGTTGCTGGAGAAGTAATATTAATAAACGGGACATCTGAGAAATTCTTGACAAAGTCAGAAAAGAGGGTTAGAATACAATCCACCTTTGAGAATTCATCTTCGCGCATTCAATCTATAAATAGAGATAAAGGAGGTGATTTGATGAAGACCAGATTGGTTTCGGCCATCCTGTTAGGTGCCGGGATGCTCTTGATCTCCAATGCTACGACTCAAGAGATCTCGAAGAAGAAGATTGTGCCGGCCCAGCCTGCCTCCATTGCGATTCAGGCAGAGGATATCCAGTGGGTTGACGGACCGCCGTCCCTGCCAAAGGGTGCAAGAATAGCAATCCTCGAAGGGAACCCAAAAGAGGAGGGTCCCCTGACGATGAGATTAAAATTCCCCGCCGATTACAAGATTCCGGCTCACTGGCACCCTGTAATCGAACATTTGACCGTTCTTCAAGGAACGATCTATTTCGGACTTGGCGATAAACTCGACGAGAAGGCGAGCAAGGAACTCCCTGTGGGAAGTTTCGGAATGGTTCCCGCGAAGATAAACCACTTCGCCTGGACGAAGGAAGAGACTACAATCCAGCTCCACAGTATCGGTCCCTGGGGTATCACCTATGTCAACCCCGCCGATGATCCGAGAAATCAGCAGTAATGGATGGAAAGAGCACGTCCATTTCCGGTTTTTTCATCAGGGTGGGAAGTGGACGTGTTTTTTTATTTTCTACGCAGAAAAGAAAATTGAAGTTTTTCTCTTTAAGGAGGATAAAGATGGCGAGAGGATCTTTGATTTTCGTGGGAACGACGGAAGGGGGATTCAGTTTTGAAAAGGGGGTAAAAACCTGGAAGAAGAAAGGACCTTTCTTGAAGAAGGAGAGCGTCTCCCACTTTGCTTATGACAGAAAAACCCGAACCCTTTACGCCACCACCCTCACAAATGGGGTCTTTCTCTCAAAAGACAAGGGGAAAACCTGGAAGACGATCAATGACGGTCTTCCCATCCGTAAAATCTGGACTGTCGCCGTGAGCCCCCACGACCCCAATACTCTCTATGTGGGGACCCACTACAGCCACCTCTTTCAGTCGAAGAACCGAGGGAAGTCATGGGAGGATACGGAATCTCTCTATAAAGCAGAGGGGAGGAAGGATTGGGGGATTGACTGGAGCTTCGGGACCATAGGGAACTGTATTCATACAATCCTCATGGACCCCGAAGAGCCAAAACGCATCTACTTTGTCAGTTCCCTCGGAGGACCCTATCGGAGCGATGATGGGGGAACGCAGTGGAAGAGGATCCGAAATGGGCTCTTAGACTCCTGCACAATCAGCGACGATCCAAAGCACATTGAGGAGGTCCACACCTGCACCCACAGGATCGCCCTCGCCCCTTCCAACCCGGCGGTGCTCTATCAGCAAAACCACTGTGGGGTCTATCGGAGTGACTCCCGGGGAGACCATTGGCAAGACATCAGCGAAGGTCTTCCCGACCGCCATGGCTTTCCCATCGCCGCCCATCCCAAGGATGAGAAGACGGTTTTTGTCACACCTGCTTACCAGGGAAAGTGCGACAGGCATAACTCCTGTATTCAGGGGGAACTGGCGGCCTATCGGAGTGGAGATGGAGGAAAGACGTGGGAGAAGCGGGCAGATGGGCTTCCGAAGAAGGTTCATACCTGTGTCCTTCGTCATGGGATGACTTCAAATTCGGAGGGGGTCTTTTTTGGAACCACCACGGGAGAAGTTTATGGAACGATGAACGAAGGTGAGACCTGGGAACAGATCGCTAAAAACCTACCAAGAGTTCAAGGAGTGGTGGCAGTTTGATAGAGAGATCCACCTTGAGTGCAGTTAAACAATAGGTTCTCAGGTGTAACCCCTGGGAACCTATTTAACTAATTGTTTCAAGATGATTTATATCACCTTACTGCTATTGAGTGCTTTACACTTCCAAGTTGCTGAATCCCCTCTAATTACTCAAGGGAAAATGAAAGAGGAGAAGGCTTACATGAAATTAGTATTAAGTGAAGAGGAGCGTCAAAAACGTCAATCCTTAAAAAACGTTCGTGAATATTCAATCACTCTCATTAAATATAATCATACCATTTCAAAAAGTTTTATTGACCCGGATTCCTTATTTCCCCTTTGGCTTGAGACAAATGCAAAATTGATTGAAACCCTGGAAGCATTGGGTGTAACACCATACTCTATATATAATAAACCAATGAAACCAGCGGGTATCCAGTATGAAAGTGGCATCATACTATCAAGAGAACACTTCTATCTTTGTGGAATATACGAGTGGATGTCACAGGAGGGAGAAGATGGAAAGATTGTACCAGACTTTTCAGTTCTACGTGACTTCTCCGCAAAATACGGGTATCAGGAATGGTATCTTTATCTCTCTCTGAAACAAGCCAGACAATATTCAAAGGAATACAGTGTAGAGGGTGCTCTAAACCTGAAAAATATCGCTTCGAGCCTGATACTAACAGAAGATTATATTAATCAATTCCCAGATGGAGCCCATCTATCCAAGGTCCAAGAGTTTCAAGATGAACTCCTCAAATTATTTCAATATCCGTTTGACAGAGGTGGCTGGGATAACTGGAATGTTAGAGAATCCCATGTAATACAACAATACCTACAAGCCTATAATTATTATTTATCCCGTAGACCTGATTCGAAATTTGCAGGGTCTGTTAGAGAAATGAAAAATAGGCTTAAAGAAATGTTGGAGGAATAAAAAACTTTGATTTACAGTAGAACAGTATTTTCTAGATGAACTTGCCCTTACTTCTCGCCATTGCCTTTCTTGCCGCCGCCGCAGCGACGATAACGGGGTTCGGGGCAGCAATGATCCTCACCCCCTTCCTGGCTCTCCTCGTCGATCTTAAAAGTGCCATCGTCCTCGTCGCCGTCTTCCATACTGCCAGCCTTCTCGTGAGGATCGTCCTCTTGAGGAAGGAGGTAAACCGACGTATTTTCCTCATCTTTGGGATTCCCAGTCTCCTCGCTGCCGGAGTGACTAGCCGGATTTTTGGCTTTTTGGATGTCACACCGATCACCTGGGGAGTTGCCTTTTTCATCATCCTATTCTCCCTCACATCTCTTCTCAATCCCAGCCTCAGAATCCCGGAAAATAAGGGGCTCTTGATCTTTGGCGGTCTCCTCGCAGGATCGGTATCAGGCTTGATTGGGATGGCGGGAGGGATTCGGTCTGCCTTTCTGATCTCTACCTCTTTGAAAAAGGAGTCCTATGTTGCAACCTCCACCGCAATTGCCCTCTTGACGGATGTTGGACGTATCATGGTTTATCTTTATGGAGGAAGCCTCACGAAAACACACCTCCCCCTCATCCCTCCTTTTCTCATTGTTGGTGTTTTGGGGGTATTTTTAGGGAGGTGGATTTTGGGTCGTATCAAAGAAGAAGCGATGCGGAAGGCGGTCTTGATCGCCCTTCTTCTCATAGGAGTGAAAATGGTCTATGACTTGGTCTCCGCTTCATAGAAATTCCCAACCTACTACATACTACCTACAACCTACCTTTATTTCTGCAAAATAATGGTCTGTCCAAGGTGTCGAAACCCGATGAAGGAAGAGAAAAGATCCTTCCACAAAAAGAGGAAATGGATCTGTCCGAAGTGCGGGAAGGTGAGGATGGTGGAGACGAAGAAGAAAAAAAGTGAAAAAGGGGACGCTTCACATTATTAACAAATGTCAAAGAATAGGAATAGGGAACATTGCCAATATATTCAAGTTTTGATATTTGAGTGATGTTGCAGCGACAAAATGTTATGGTGTAATTCTTTTGCATTGTTACATTTCTTGAATTATGAAATAGGTCGCTCACCCATTTTCCCAAGACTGGCTGTGTATGCAGCGTCACTGAAGGTAGAGGAGGAATCCCGGCCCTCAAAAGGAAACTGGAACGGCGGTACCAATTGTAAATAAGTTTAATAAATTGGCAATGCTTCAATGACGTCCGTCATTTTTCTCTTGACATCTTTGCTGGAAAAATTTAGAATTTATCAGGAATTGTTAAATACACCATGTACCATACTTTTCGCCATTCCGGAGTTTATCCCGCATTGTGCGGGACAATCCACTTGCTGGAAAATGGATACGATATTCGGACCCTCCAGGAGCTTTTAGGCCACAAGCCTGCCTGACGGCAGTCAGGCCTGCCTGCCGGTAGGCAGGGATGTGAACACCTCGATGATTTATACTTATGTACTCAACAAGGGAGGCCAGGGTGTGCGAAGCCCGTTCGATCGGGTCTGAGCCGGTTTATACACAGCAGGAACAGTCTATGTTTCCATATTATACAGCCTGTATAATCATTGTTAGCGCACATTAATAATGAGATTCAATAACCTGGTAATTTGATGATTTCATACACTTTATAATTTCGTTTTAATTTTAATTTATAGTTTTAAAGTAAAGAAAGACAAATATGAAAACACCTATTTACTTCATCTTCA
>JADFOU010000180.1 GCA_022562655.1 candidate division TA06 bacterium | reverse complement strand
AACCCCCCTCTTAGGGTTCCTCTGTCAGGCAAGTGGGATTGCCACGAAAGCCGCCCGATGCCGGAGGGCGGCTGGGGAGCGTCTCTTACTAAGTTTCGGAGCCAGGAGGATGCACCCCACCTTGACTCCGATGATAGAAAGGAACGCCTATATCGGAGGGTGCGATTCGGTCTCTGCGGTCAAGGGGGCGGAGTTGATCGGTGAACTCCCAACTGGAACGATCCCTCATGCCCTCATCCTGATGATGGGAGATACCGTGGAGGCTCTCAAAGCCTTTGATGAGGTGATTCCAAAGGATGTAAAACGGGTTGCCCTCATTGATACATTGGGAGACGAGAAATTTGAGGCGATTCGTGCGGCTGAGGCACTGGGAGATCGTCTCTTTGGCGTTCGTCTGGATACCCCTGGAACCCGGCGGGGAGATTTTTTGGGACTTCTGAAAGAGGTTCGATGGGAATTGGATATTCGGGGGTTTGAGAAGGTGAAGATCTTGGTAAGCGGCGGGCTGGATGAGAAGGAGATTGAACAATTGAACCCTGTGGCGGATGGCTACGGTGTCGGTGCCGCTCTCTCCAATGCCCCCGTCATCAACTTCGGGATGGATATCGTAGAAATCGATGGCAAGCCGATGGCGAAGCGAGGGAAACGGTCTGGAGAGAAGCGGCTTCTCCAGTGTAAAAAGTGCGGGAGAAGGATTGAAACGTTCAGAGGTTCGAAGCACGAAACACGAACCCCGCCCCTACAAGGGGCGGGGCGAAGCACGAAGCACGAAGAGTGCGGGGGTGAGTGGGAAGACCTCTTGAGACCCCTCATCCAAGAAGGAGAGATTCAGGTTGATCTTCCAAAGCCGAAGGAGATTCGGGAGCGGGTTCTGGAAGGATTGAGAAACCACTAATTTGTTACAGGAATTATCTTTCTTCTTAGGGACTGTTTCTATCAGGAGAAATAGTCCCCCTTTTTTTGGAGAGATGTCCTATAATCCCATTTTACGACGACTGTCACATGAAGAAGACAGTAAGCAGGACAAATGGAAACGGAAAGCAGGAAAAAAGGAAGGGATGAAGTTGCTTTTCCCCTTGCAAAAGGACCATAAAATCATTAATATTAATCGGTATGGCGCAATCGTCGGGAATGAATTTCTGAAGAGGGTAGTGTCTGACGGTCTGTGGGTTTATGAAAAAGAGATTTTGCATCCCAATTCATAAAAAGCAGGGAGTACATTCATGAAGAAGAATCGATCTTATTTTCCATGGATGATACAAGCGGTGGGCGCATTTTGGCTCTTCGTATGGACGACTGGTGTATCGCAAGGCTCAAGCACAGTCCCCCCAAATAATGAGGTGGGATCCCGATCCAACCAGATGAGGGGGGAAAGCGAAGGGTCGACCCCCAACATCCTTCAATTTCCCCATGAGTCTCCTTCCATCCCCGCCCATAGAAGAGAATCCAGCACGATTCTGACTCTCCAGTCCTACAACATCCTTTTGTTGATTGCAGATAACGACCAGCCTAACCTCCGTTCCACCCTCGCAGCCTTTCCGGATATCGCCAACGTCGACTACTTCGATGCCAGACCCTCCACGCCCACCCTTGCACAACTTGCCCCTTACGATGCAGTGATCGCTTGGCCAAACTCTGCTTTTTCAGACAAGATCACCACAGGGGATGTCCTCGCAACGTATGTCGATGGGGGAGGCGCAGTGGTGACTGCTGCTTGGTGCTGGTTTCTGGACGGAAACGACTTAGGCGGTGAGATCATGTCTCCCTCCTACAACCCCTATACCGGCCTCGGAGGCAACCACCTCTCCGTTGCAACCCTGGGATGGTACGATGCTAACCATCCCATCATGGACGGCGTCAGCAGTGTCTCCGACATCTACAGGGACTCCCTGACCCTCAACCGAGGGATCCTCAGCGATCAGGGGGCGGTTCCCGTAGCCAAATGGGACGATGGGGAGTGGTTTGTCGGGACCATGGGAAGGGTCGTGGGTGTGAATGCTGTTCCTGGGGATGGCTTCGGCTGGTCGGGCGACCTCATCACCCTATTCCACAACGCTCTCATCTGGGCTATTGATCAGGGTCCACCGCAATACGCTATTTTCCAGGATCGCAACCCCTGGGGATACACGATGAACCAGGGAATCCTTAATTCTAACGGGATCTCCTATCGCGTTTATGACGCTTCCCTCATAGGCTCCATGGACATCAGCCCCTTCACCAAGGTGATTATTGCCTCGCAACAGGACAATACTTTCTACACCACGGTCTCCATGAACCGAAGCTGGTTTGAGAGCTATGCGGGTGGTGGCGGGATCTTGGAGTTCCACGGGGCAACTTTTATTGTCGATGACTGGGCTGGCCTCACTATGCCAGGAAACTTCACAGGCTCCGATCAATCCACAACATTTAGCGATACGGTCTCTATCCAAATCCCAACCCACCCCATCGTCACCACCCCCAACTCCATTACCGACTCCGAACTCGACGACTGGGACTATTCTACCCACGGCTACCTCATCAGTTTTGGGCCCACCCATACCGAGATCCTCAGAAACGACCCCTACAATGAGCCCAGTCTGGTTGAATTTCCGTGGGGTGGTGGCGTGATCATCGCCACTTTGAACGCCCTCGAATGGGGCCACGGCCTGGGGTATTCTTGGCTCCTTGAAAATGTCCTCCTCTACCGCCCACCCACAACAGGTGTTGAAGAAGAACCGGGATCCTCTCCTCCTCGGATTCCTCACCTCTTAGCCCAGAATCACCCAAACCCATTTTCTCGGATGACAACGATTGACTATCATCTATCGGTGCCAGGCGAGATCTCCCTCAGGATCTTCGATCTCTCAGGTCAGTTGGTGAAGACCCTGTTCGAAGGGGTGGGGGGGGCGGGAACTCAGAGGGTGACCTGGGATGGAAGAGATGAGAGGGGAAGAGCGGTTTCAACGGGTGTCTATTTTTACCGATTGAAAGCGGGTGATTTCACCAGCACAAGGAAGTTGATCCTTTTCCGATAAGAAATTTACCCTTCGAAGTTAAGCCCTCCTCCAATTCATTTTGGGAGGGCTTTCCTTTTTTATTCAGTTCTCTCATCGCCCCTCAATAAAGTTTAACACATTTTTCCAATCACTGCGATTTTTTTACCTTTTTTCTTGACAGGGTGTCACTCAAAAGTTACAGTGATGATCACAACATCGCCCAAGCCGAGGGAGATTTGGGAGTGGGTTTTGGGAAAGTTGATGGGCTTCTAATCAGGGTAGAGGGATTTAATGTTCCCCCCATTTTTAAATTGACGATAGGATACAATCTGTTAGAAAAGAGGTGAACCATGGTAAAGGAAACCATCATTTTTGTCTCGATCTTCTCCCTTCTCGGTGCGGGTTGTCGATCCGGAAAATCCTCCCAGGAGTCTTCGGGATCTTCACCCTCCCCTCAGGGAGAAAAAGGGGTGGCGATCCAGCCCGACACCATCCCCCCGGATACCATCCCTCCGGACACCTCCATAGTCGTTCCCATAGGACTGGAAGACCCTGAGGCGTTCCGGAAAGCCAAGGAGAAGGCGAGAGAGGATGGGGAAGCCCCAAAAGAGGATACTCTGGAGGAAGGGGATCGCCCTCAAGAGCAGGAGGACCTCCCACCGGAGGGGGAGTAAAAATTCTAACAAGGAGGAAAGTATGAGAAGGCATTGAGTGTTTGGAGTTTGGGGGACCTTGCCCGTACATGGAAACAGAAACTTTAAAAATCCAAATTAAGGAGGATAGTATGAAACAGATTCGAGGTGTGTCTATTGTGGTCGTCCTGTTATTTGGTCCAGTCTCTCTTTATGGAGGTCATGGGCCTAGTCCCACCTCCTCTCCTGGGGTGAGGGTGGTTCCCTTCACTTCCTCTCCAGAGGAACTGAAGAAGGTTCCCCAAGTTGTGCCCTTTATGACAGAGGACCCCGATCTGTTTCGCCGCGCGAAGACTCTGTTTGCTGCGGCCGATCCCGATCACCTCGTCGGCAACGCCGCGCCCGCGAATCGCCAAGCCGATGGAGCCTCCGATGAGGCCCACGCCGATGATCGCCACGTTTTTCCAGCGCGCCATCACGGCGTTCCCAAGCGAGCCTGCGTTGAGGGCAGAACGACTGGCGGCATTCTAACCCCTCCCCATGAGTTGCGGCAGGGGGTCGGCGCCTTCGCGCCGGCGGGGCGAAGCCTCGCTCAGCACGCCAGACCGCAACACGAAAGACGCCGAATAGGCCGAGAGGAACAAGGTCGGCGGAAAAGACGTCCACGCTCCAATTCGCAAACAGCGGGCGGCAACATCGCCCCGGAAACATCAGCCCGGAAACACCGGACTGGGAACCGCGATCTCCGTTCCGATCAGGCCGGCCAGTTGTAGACGTGGCGCATGGCGGTCTCGACTTCCGCCACAATGCGATGGCGGGTCACCGGCTTGGAGAGAATGGCGAACACATCGGCCGATTCGGCTTGCGCGACAATCGCCGCGTCGAGATCGGCCGAAAGCATGATGCAGGGCAACAAAGCGCTAAAATCTCTGACCAGCACCAGCAATTCCAGGCCGGTGAGCTTCGGCATGTGCATGTCCAAGAGGATCACATGGATTTCCTCCCGATGGACGATCTCCAGGGCCTCTTCGCCGTCGCCGGCGAGCAAGGTGCGATAACCCTCGGGCTCGAAAACGCCGCGCAGCGTTTCACGAAACTCGGCGTCATCGTCGGTAATCAAGATGGAAGGAAGATCGATCATCACGACACTTCGCTTCATTCAGGGGCTTTGATTGGGGCACGAAAAGCCTTATTCCGCAGAGCACGATTGCAAGTTGCATGCCAACACTGGAGGCGCCAAGACGAAAGCGGCGCCGCGGTGCGATAACTGCTTGCCACACCATATCTTGTAGCATATTACCAGCCGGCGACAAAT
>JADFOU010000179.1 GCA_022562655.1 candidate division TA06 bacterium | reverse complement strand
ATGCCCGGATGATCGGTGAAGGGGAGACCGTTCCCCATATCGATTACAAAATCCAGCATCCCGAGGGTTTAGAGGTTCGTACCCTCATCCTCCTCTTGGAAGACAAAGTCGTGGGCTACCTCTACCGGCCTTTCGCCCATCTCCTCTCTTTTGATCGTTTCCTCCAGGGATTCATCGCTATCTTCTCCAGTCTTACGATCATACCCGTCTTTTTTATGGGCAAGTCCCTCTGGCGTTCACCCCTTGCCGGACTGATGGCTGCGGCTTTTTACACCATTTCCTTTCCCAGTTTCGATCGCACCCTGGGGAACTATCTCCGAGAGGAGTTCACCCTTCCTTTCCTCTTTCTCTTCCTCTTCTTTTTTTTTCACGGACTGAGGGACGAGAGGGGTGAAATCAAAATTCGCCATTCCTCCTTCACTATTCACTATTCAATCCTTTCTGGTTTCTTCCTCTTCATCGCCCTCTCCTCCTGGCACCTTGCCCAATTCTTCTTTCTCCTCTTCGTCCTCTTCATCGCTCTCTCATTCTTCTTTGGTAGGGGGGAGAGGATGATCCCCCCGTTTGGGGTTGTTGTTGCCTTCGCCTTTCTGGCAGGAGTCGTTAATCAACCTCTCCGTCACAAATTTTTTCTCGTCTCCTACTCTATGATTATCGCCTATTCCCTTCTACTCTCCGCTTTTTTCCATCAGTGGATTAACCGGATTGATCGGATTGAATTTATAGGAATCGCTGTCAAAAAGATCCTCATCTTTGGTGGGATTCTACTCTTGTTTCTGGGTGTCACCTTCCCCCTGACCCGCCATCTCACAGAATATTCCCATGTCTATGGACTCATCCTCTCCAAGATCCGCTTTCTCGGGATAAAACCAGAAAATCCTTCGCTCCTCCCCTTCGATGCCCGGGCACTCTGGTTAGGACCCTTTAACAGTCCTGACCTCTACACCTTCTCCTTAACCTTTGCCCTCCCCTTCCTCATCGCTTTCCTCCCTTTTGTAATACTCATGAGGCGCTGGTGGCGAGGAGAGACCTCCTTTGGAGAGGAGGGGCTTCTCTACTACGCTGCTGTCTTCCTCCCCCTCTACTTCATGGTTCAACGTCTCTCCGTCTTCCTCATCTTCTTCCTCGCACTACTTGTCGGATATTGGGGGAAGGGGAGGGAGGGTTCGAAATTCCCCTCCGGGGATCGAAACGATGTCAATATTCGAAATTTTGCACTCCGCATTTCATTCCTACCACTCCTCTTCATCTTTCAGTTCCACACCGCCTGGAACTACAAAGGGGGAACTCCTTTTACACGCTTTCTAAAGCCTCTTCACCACCCTCCAGATCGTCCCTTCGTCCAGCATGACACGGACCGGTGGGAGATCTTCAACTGGATCAAGAAAGAGACAAATCCTGAGGCCGCGATCCTGGCTCGATTTCCTGTAAGCCCAATGGTCACTGCCTACGGCGAACGATCCACGCTCCTCGTGCCCATCTTTGAGTCAAAGGAGAGTCGGGATCGGATCAAACTCTTTACCGAAGCCTTCTTTCAAGAGGAGGAAGTTCTCTACAACCTTTGTAAGCGGTTCCGCTGCGACTACGTTCTCTATGGTGCCTACATCCTCCTCGACGGCTCCAAGGATTTTGACCGCTATCTTGCGAATCAACTCCAGGTGAAGAAAAAATCCGTCGCCTACAAGATGCACTTCTTTCCTGAAACCCTTCGCCATTTCACCCTCCAGTATCAGACAGAATACCACCGCCTCTTTGAAGTGAAGATTGGGGAAGAGGATATTCCGCAATCCGCAATCCGCACTCCCCATTACCGGTATTCTCCTCAGTTCGACCCCGATCTCTTCCTTCTCCGGAGAGACGACACCTTCGGTCACTTCGATGACGAAAAGGCACACCTTATCATAGAGGGGATTGCGGCGGCTCTCATCACTTCGAATGAGGGCGTCGCCCTCCTTGAAGCCGGGAGATTACAGGAGGCTATCGTTCAAATTGAGAAGGCACGAGATTTCCTCCCTCGTTCGATAGAGATCCGTAACCTCCTCGCCAATGCCTTCATCCAGGCGGGAGAGCACGAAAGGGCTGTAAGGGAAGTTCAGAAGGTCCTGGAGATGGTTCCTGAAGATTCCCAGGCTCATTTTATACTCGGTGATGTCTACTCTGCCCTGGGGAGGAATGAGGATGCCATGAATGCCTATCTCGAAGTCCTCCGCCTCCAAATGGATCATGTGGATACCCACTATAGAATCGGTAGCCTCTATCAGAGAATGGGGCAAACCTGGGATGCCATCCGGTTCTATGAACAGGCCCTCACCCTCGATCCCGACAGGGATGAAATACAGAATGACTTAGGAATCCTTTATACCCAGGAAGGTTTTTTCAACAGGGCGAAGAACTCCTTTGAGAAGGCTCTGGGGATCAATCCCAAAAATTTTAAAGTCTATGGGAATCTGGGAACCCTCTATTTCCAATCTGGCGACAGGGAGAGGGCGATTCAGATGCTTGAGAAAGCCCACGAGATAAATCCCGACAATGAAGTGATTCAACGCTTCCTTCAGCGACTGAGGGAATCATCAGAATAAGCGGATGGATCGGGTTGGACCCCTTGAATCTGTTGGCAATCGTTGCCAAGGAACTCACCCCAGGAAGGCAGATTCTATATGAGCCTGTAGGGACCCCGTGATCCCAGTTCGTTTCATCAAAACCCTTCCATTGCAAATTTCAACCATCGTTTGGTCTCTTCATCCTCCGGGTAGATCTCCAGGGTCTGGCGGTATTCGCTGATCGCTTCCTCCACTCTTCCTCTTTTATAGAGAACCCTACCCCTCAGGCTGTGTTCCCCTGCAGAGAAAATGGTGGATAGTTTCGATCTCACCTCTGCCTCTTCCTCCACCTCTATATGGGATAGGTGGGTAGAGACGTCTCCTCGAAAGGGCAATAGTCTCGACAGGTTTTCGCTCCAGGTTTCCACACCGATACTCCTCTGCCCTGAAAACTCAATCCGAGGACGGTCGTCCGTATTGATTCGAGCCCTCGCAACAAATCGATCCACCCCGTCTTCCCCCAGGAGAAAACAACTCAGAAAGGCAAAGGGTTCATTCAGGTCGCTCTCTTTCAGACTCTGCCGAATCTTTTCCTTTGAGAGTCTTCGCTTCAAGGAGGTGTAGTCTATCTTCAACCTCCCTTCCGTCCCAACCAAAATTCCATGGGAAAATGCAAACCATACCGTCGTGTGAGGAAAGACCTCTTTGAATGTCGAGATCGCTGTCTTCAAATCTTCCGGCGACAAGAGATGTAAGGGGAGGTATTGAACGATAATCCCGCCATCGGTAAGCCTCTCCTTGCAAAGTTCAAAGTAGTCCCGGGTATAGAGGTTTCCGCTACCGAGCAAAGGATGCGTCGGATCGCAAGTGATCACATCGTAACGCTCATCGGTCATCAGGAGATAGTTCCTACCATCCCCTTCCACGAGTCTCACCCGAGGGTCATTGAGGACATTATGGTTCACTTGAGAAAAATATTTGGAGGCATCCACTACGGCGGGGGAGAGTTCTACGACAACGACTTTTTCAATAGGATGCTGTGTCACCGACCAGGTCGTCACTCCCATCCCAAAGCCGATAACGAGCACACTCCTGGGGTTGGGGTGGAGGAGGAGAGGCAGATGTCCAAGCATTCGAATCGTTTTCAAAGCGTCGTAGGAGGTTCCACAAACAAAATTGCTGTTGACATAGCAGAGCCTCACACCGCTTCTCTTCTGTTCAATGACTGAGACGGTGCCAGCCATATCCTCTTTGTAGAAAAGGAGTTTATCCCCGGGTCCCAAGGAAGTCGGTGTGATCACCGGTTTATGAGTCGGCGCTATGAAAAAGGAAAGGAGTAGAATGGCCGCCGCTGGAAGAGTGACAGCCCATTTTGTTTTCTGGAGCGAAAAGGGGTTGATCGCTATTGCAATCGCTCCCAGAGAGATATTGACAAAGGCCGCAATCAGGTTGCTTCCCTGGATGCCGATGAGGGGTATGAGAACAAATCCGACAGCAAAGGAGCCGAGGATCGCTCCTGTGGTGTTCGCCGCATAGACAATCCCAACACTGCCTCCCACCCTTTTGAGATTTGTCGTGTAGAGTTTAACAGCCAATGGGAAGGTTGCCCCCATAAGAATCGTCGGTACGAGCATCACGAAAAAAGAGGCAAGAAACCCCATCCCCACGACCTTCCACCATGAAATGCCCAACTGATTCCGTATGGCGTAAAGGAGATCGGGCAGGGTGGAGAATAGGGGTAACAGCAAGAGGGCAGAGAGACCGATGAGAATCTCAATCATGCCAAAGAGGAAGAGCAAATCCCTCCGGGTATCGATGAATTTCGTAACCAGCAAACTGCCCAAGGCCAGACCACACAAAAAGGTGGTCAGCATCGTGGTGAAGGAGTAGGTCGTCCCTTGCAAGATGATGATGAGAACCCTAGTCCAGATCACCTGATAGGCCAGGGAAGCCAAGCCCGAGAAGAAAATTGCCCAGAGAATGAAGTGAACAACATAGGGGGGGTGGTCTCGAACTCCCCTCGGTGCCGTGACGACCTTCTTCTGTCGAAGATCCGATGCCGGTGCAGTCCTACTCAGCATCCAAGCGACTCCTGCAATGAGAAAGTTGATCAGGGAAGCGGTGTAGAGGGTTCCTTGAATGCCTAAGGTTCCCAGCAGGAAGAACCCCGCAGAGAATGTGCCGATGACAGCACCAAAGGTATTGACGGCATAGAGGATGCCGATCTTCCCGCCCAGTTCTTCGGTTCTCCTGACGAATAACTTGGTGATCACCGGGAGGGTCCCGCCCATGAGGAAGGTGGGGATGAGGAGTATGGAGAAGGAGAGGAGAAATCGGAGGAGAGAGAGGTGGTAGAAGGTCGTGGGGAAATGGTGATAGACCCAGATATAGA
>JADFOU010000178.1 GCA_022562655.1 candidate division TA06 bacterium | reverse complement strand
GCATCAGCGACTGCAATATCGTAAGTGTTGTCCTCGGTATAGCCTGCCAGGGCAATACCATCCATTCCTACAACGCTTGCGGCTACAGCCCCAGAGACCCGTTCCACAGTATCCCTCAGCCTCGAAGAGAAATTAACCTCTGCCATATCTCTATCTCCTCTTGAAGATCTTGTTTAACCACCCACCCTTCCTTTTTTCCTTCTCTAATTCCTGAATGGCTCTGGAATTATTTGGATCCCAGCGAAGGGCTTCCTGGATTTTTTTTCTCCCTTTTTCCTGAAAACCTGCAAGACAATAGACGATGCCGAGATTGACATATAAATCCGGCTTATACACTTCTTTTTCCACCGCCTCCTCACAAAAGGCGAGGGCTTCGTTCAATCTTCTTCCCATTTTCGCCATCGCCAAACCTCCATAACTTTTATATCGCGGTTCATCGGGATTCAATTTCCAAGCTGACTCGAAGAACCGATAGGCTGCTCCATAATTTTCTCGATTGAACTCTTGAAGACCATTCCGAAAAGAATTCTCCCCTTGGATCTTTTGAGTTCTTTCTTTCTCGGATTCTTTCCCATGGCGAAGTTCCTCATCATAAGATCTTCGTTTTTCTTCGTCCGAGAGGATTCGATAAGCCTCATTGATCAGAGCAAACCTTTCATTGGTGAGAATCCATTTTCCATCCTGAAAGAAACGATCTGGATGACATTCTCGAGCCAGTTTCAAATAAGACATTCGTATTTCCGTATTTGTCGCACCCCGGCTCACTCTGAGTATTGCATAGAAATTTTCCATCTATCATCCAAATTGTCACTTTTTTTCCTTGAGTGTATCAAGCTTCCGGGTGAGATCTAACGCCTCTTTCTTTTTAATTTCCAACCTCTGGGAAAGGGCAATCTCCTCTCTCCGTTTTGCTACAATTCTTTGAGTGATGGCAAGTTCTTCATTTTGCTTCGCTTCCACCCTTTGAGCAGCCACAGGTTCACCTTCCTGTGTGGATAAGGATTTCAAATTCCCAGTTTTTTCCATAATATCCCGAAGCAGAGTCTCCTTCTCTCTTTTCTTCTCTTCAACCCATTGAGTGAGACTGGCCATCTCTCGCCGAAGAGCTTCTACGGGTTTGGAAAGTGCCGCCTCCGGAGGCTTGGCTTTTTTGGTTTCTTCCAGTTTTTTTGCAAGTTCTCGCTCCGTCTTTCGGGCTTCTATCAATTGGTTCTGAAGCCCTGCCTCTTCCCGTTTGAGGGTCTCTATTAACTCATTGTGAGTGGCCTTATCCTGTTTCAATTGAGATACCTTTATCGCAAGCTCCTCCTCTTCCTCTTTTAGCGCTTCCAGGTTTCCATGATCTAAAACTTCCTTTGGAAGGCGGCTTGTCAGGGCAAGGAGAAGAACCCCAATAACTCCTAAAGCCATAAGGAGAAGGGGAATCGTTAGAGAACCCTTCTCTGCCGGAGTCGAACTGACCTCCGGGGCAAGAATTCCCAGATGCACTTCTGCCTTCTTCTTTCCTCCCACCTTTATTGGAACCCGTATATCAAAAACTTGCTTCCCCTCTTTAGTAGATGCCTCTTGAATTAATTTCTCTTCATTCTTGAGAGGATTCAATCCTTCTGGGGGGTCTTCTCCATCTCGGGCAATGGTTTTTCCATCTTCCCCTACAATCGCCACATAATGCACATCTGGAATCTCCTCTTTTGCTTTGGTGAGATTGACTTGGATGGCGATCTCATCATCGAAAAGCAGGGGATCCAGATTATAATAGGCCAGGGTCTTGGCGAGGGTTTCTCCACGGAGCAACCGTTCCGCTCTAAGGGGATCCCCATCCCCATTTCCGTCTTCCGCCCCTCCCTCCTGGCTTCTCATCCAAAAGATCAAAACGCCTGATACAATAATGGTGAGGAGTCCAAATTTTACAATTAACCACAAACGGTAACTCATTTCCCTAACTCCTCATCAGCTCTTGCAGTAATGGTTATATCTCATCCTCAATCCTTTGTCAAGGGATTTCTATTTGTACCGTCCCTTATTTGTTGAACGGCCGCGAGAAATCCCTCTCTGTACGCTCTAAAAGAGCGGCACCCGACCCCTATACCTCTCAATCACTTTCTTTATAATGCTATTTTTTTCTCTTATCCCATATAAGATTAATTTACACGAAATATCGCAAGATTGAACAGGAGACTACCTCTCTCTCATCAGAGCCTGATGGGCAAGGCGATGGGCTCTTCCATTTTCTTCCCGAGGGATATGAAAGATCCGCCATTCTTCAAAATGATGGAGTGCCTCAATCACTTGAGTGAGGAGTCTTTTTAATCGATCATTGTGGGTTCTATATTTCCCTTGGATTTGGCACTGAAGGAGTTGACTATCGGTCAAAATGGTGATCTGCCCCCCTTGATAGAGATCCTTTGCCTCTTCGAGACCCAGGAGGAGGGCTTTATATTCAGCCACATTGTTGGTGGCCACTCCGATTGTCTTCTTCACCTCCCTGACAACCCCACTCCTTCCATGGCGGATCTCCTCCATGACCACCCCCACAGCCGCCTCACCGGGATTTCCTCTGGAGGCTCCATCAATAGAGAGGATCAGTCCTTTTTCAATCTCCTTTCCAGACCAGAATCCTTCCACAGTTCTCACAGACATGGAGTTTTTCTCCCATTCGGATCTCAACAGCAACTTGAGGAGGAAGGGCAGTGAAACACTCCTCACAGACCGCTCCTTGAATCGCCACAATGGCAATGCCCTGTCGTCCCTTCAAAATCCGTTTATATTGAGTAAGTAGACTGCCATCCATTCTTGCGAGGATCTGTTTTCTCTCATCCTCCCTCTTTTGGAGATGTTTCTCAAGAGAGGACTTCTCCTTTTCCAAGTTCCTCTGGTTCTCATCTGTACCCTGCCTTTTTTCCTCTACCATTTTCTCCTTCTCCCCTATCCTTTTCATCCGCTCATCGGTTTCGTCTATTAGAATCAGGATGTCCTCTTCAATATCAGAGATCTTCTTCTTCTCCTCTTCAATCTCGTGAAGGAGAGCAGTATACTCTTTATTGGTCTTAACCGTGTGGAGTTGTGTTTGATGTTTTTTGAGGGTTTCGGTCAGTGTCGCCAGATCCATCTCAAGCCTCCTCCTTCGCTTTTCCGTCTCCCGGAATTCCTCTTTCTCCTCTTCCAGAATCCGCTCGTGGGTCCCGAGATCTTCCTGGAGAGATAAAATCTCTTGAGGGATCTGATTCTGGCGAACATGAGCCCCTTGAATGGCCCGATCTGCCTCCTGAAGAATCAGGAGAGACCGAAATTCCTCTTTCATACTATCGAACCTGTAGCTTTGTGGGCGGAAGAGGACTTGAACCTCTGGCCTTCGGTATGTGAGACCGACGCTCTAACCAACTGAGCTACCCGCCCGATTTTACTGCAAATTCCAAATCAAAATCTCAAACAAATTCAAATGATTCAAATTTCAAAATACGAAACTGGTTTTAATGGCTAAATTTCCAAATATCTGTTTCTAACTTCGATCCGCCTTAGGCGGATGGGTGCTTGGTATTTGCCTCAATGAGGTGGGCCCGGTCCGATTTGAACGGACGACCTACTGATTATGAGTCAGCCGCTCTAACCCCTGAGCTACGGGCCCAACTCGATGGTTCTCTTGAGAGCAAAATCTACGTAGCCATTAAAGGAGTTTTTGGACTACCCCCCGTAGGGGAATTGGGCTCCCTCAACTGTCATTGCGACCCCGCCTCAAGCGGGGGAAGCAATCCTGCTCGTACGGGACAAGGTTTGGAATTTGTCTCTCTTGTCCTGTTCCGAATTTTGGACTTATGCAAATTGAATTTATTTCGGTTTAAGGGTTTTTGGGAAGATTGCATATCGGGGTCAATCTTTTCGCAAAGAAGTTATATTGAGAAAAATCTTATCCCACCTTTAAGACGATCCTATTCTCCCTGATTTTTCTCTTCGTTTTTCCTTGATTTTACAGTTCCTTCCTCCACCTGTTGGAGACCAGAGCCAATCTTCCAGCCTTCATACTTCAATCTTGCTGGGTCTTTCTCCTTCCTTTCGTTCTCTGCCAACTCAACTCTCCGGATTTAGAAAGGTGGACCTCCCGATTCTCCTTCATAGGATCCAATATCATAATAACATATATCAAAATTGGATTTTTGTCAATTGAAAAGTATCCTCTAAGGAGCATAGAGATCTTCTCCCCTTTTTTGAAGGTGAGTTCGGCTCAGAAGGGTTCTGTCAAAGAGAAAAGTGATAATAGCAAATTTTGGAAGGTAAAAAAAGAAATATTGGGAGAAAATTAAGGAAGGGAGGATAAAAAGTATTGAATTTTAGAAAAAGATGAAAAAGGCTATACTGTCTCTTAGAAGCGACACCTTGATCTTTCCCTACTTTTTTCTTGACAATAACCTTGGAATTTAATAGATTTAAGTCTATTAAAAGGTACTCTTACAGAGGTAATATGTTACAGACAGGCACTATTTTTGAGAATCGATATCGTCTCGTGGGGCAGCTGACGAGTGGTGGGTTTGCAGATATCTATGTCGGTTGTGACTTAAGGCTGGGGAACAAACCCGTCATCATCAAGATGCTCCGCAGGGACTTCGCAGAAGACCGAGAACGACTGCAGATGTTCCTCGATGAGATAAATCTTGCAACTCGTCTCGACCAGGAAAATATCGTACGCGTCTATGATGTGATCAAGACTGAAGAGAATACATACTTTCAGGTTTTAGAACTCGTTGAGGGTCTTGACCTAAAGCAAATTATCAGCGACTCACGCCACCGGAATGAGAAAATCCCCTTCGATCTTGTTGCCTATATCATAAGCAAAGTATGTCTCGCTTTGGATTATGCTCACGATAAGAAAGATACCGCCACAGGGAATCCCCTCCATATCGTCCACCGGGATATCTCTCCAAGCAATATTCTTGTCTCTT
>JADFOU010000177.1 GCA_022562655.1 candidate division TA06 bacterium | reverse complement strand
CGGGGCTTCCGTCCGCCGGATGACCCACGGGTGGTATCAACCATCGACGCCATCAGCCGGGAGCTCGCGGATGGCCCCTTCGTTCGTCGCTACATCCCCGAAGAGACCGATGACGGGCTGGGCAACACTCCCCTTTAGAATGAAACTGGCGGAACTTGCCTCCACCCCTGCCTCAGAGAGGACATCCGAGAACATCAGGGTCTGCCCTGAGGCAAGAAAAGGCAGGAAGAGGAGGAGTCCCATGATGAAGCAGGAAATACGCGATTGCTTCGTCGAGTTCCTTCTCTGCCTCAGGCAGATCAGGACAAGCCTCGCAATAACATCTCCTGGGGTTATTTTCCGCATCATCGTCTCACCTCCCTTCCAAGCCGATTCAACTCTTCTCCCGCATAGAGGACAGCAGGGTCGAGAGGCGGTTGACGGGTCTCATACCCCTTTCTCCTTCCGATGGCAACCCAGTCGAAGGTGGCGTTGGGGTCGCCAACACCCGAATTCACCGTGAAACCTGTAGGAGACTGATCGGTAATGTAAAGCCCACTCCAGGTCCCCTTGGGGGTTGCCGTCACCTTGATGGGAATCTCCGTGGAGATGATTTCCCTGAAGAGACGCTCGAAGGTAATGATGGCTTTGCCATTTGAGAGGGCTGCCGTCCCGGATGCCATGAACTCCACATCCGGGGCCTCGATGGCAGCGAGACGCTCCCAGCCCTGAGAGGTCTGGATTACACAGTTTTTGACACCGGTTACATCGAAATTACCGGAGACTACTAGGGCGTCATTGTTGGTTGGGTTTCCCCTAATCCAGACAGTGTGGTTAGTGTTAGTCGAAAACTGTCCTTCAAAGAAGGCTCCCCGGATCCCTGCGTTGTTCACAAAAATCCCGACCGAATTTGCGTAGTCCACATATAGCCCAAACTGTCCGGCATTTCTCACAACTATCGCAGACTGTCCAGTGCTATCTATGACGATGCCGTTTCCGGCTCCGGTATTCGCCACATGGAGGACACCAGTCCCGGGGCCAGTGGAGTCGGTGAGGTTGAGGGGGACCGGGATGTCGCCGGGTTGAACGGAATAGTAATTCGCCGTATCCGCCACCTGGGCTACACGAGCCCAATCCGCGGTATCCGCATGCTGGGCTCTGAACCCATACCCCACGCTTACCAACTGCTTCCTCGGAGAGAGAACCTCCCCACCGATCTCCGTCTGGAGATAGAGGTCACTCCCATCAAAGATGTTCTGGGGGATGGGGATGCCACTCCCCAGAATAACATTGAAGAGACCCCGGGTAACGGGAATACTCGCTTGCAGTTCCGACCAGAGTTGTGTTCCACCCGTCGGCGCATCGAAGATGCGGAAGATCATCACAAAATTCCCGTTTACCTCCGAGGTGTCCGAGGCATTGACCAGGAAACCCTGGTAGTTGATCATTGAGGGAGCGCTTAGAATCCCGGCATTGCCTCCCCTCTCTTTCAATATCAGAGAGGCTTCTTTTGCATGTGTCTTTCTAAACTCTACAGACTCCTCCGCTGTAGCTTCCCCTTTGTTCTGTCGAATTGCCCTTCTCCCTTCTTTCCCAATGAGAAGGGAAGCCGCGAAGAGGAGAGCGACAGCCGAAAATAGTACAATCTTACTTTGCTTCATTTTTTCCCTCCTTCTACAAGAATTTAGGGGTTCCTATCTACTATCTCCTGTCTTTTTCAATATCCACTCGCCTTCTTTCCCGAAGGTCATACCCGATTTCTAGTGTTGAGGGATCAATATTTCTGTCTATTCATCAGTTTTTAGAACATCGTACCAGAAATTGGAGGGAAGTCAAGTAATAATTGAGATTCGGGAGAAGAAGAGTTGACAGTTTTAAAAGAATGAGATATTGTTTCTTAAGAATAATAAATTCAAGAGTTTAACAGTTGTTCGTTGTTGGACAGTCCACGTCTAAAAACTAACAACTTACAACAAAAAACTAAAAATATGGTTATCTACGGATTCTACGGTTTCCTTTTCGTTGCGGGCTGGGGCTTCATGGCGACCCTTATCTTCTTGCGCGAGGTAGAGGTAGGGATGAAAGTGTGGGGACAGATGGACCTCTCCAAGTTTTTCCTCTTTCCTTTTTTCTTCTTCTTGACCCTCTTTGGCCTCATTACCGGCGGTTTCAACCCTCTTTTTGAAGGGAATCTTCCTGTTCTGGGTGGAGCCCTCCTCGTTCTTCTTCTTCCCCTTCTTCTTGTCTTCCTCTACGGGTGGGCACAAGAACGGCGGAGTCCTGAACGACAGAAGATCGAGGGCTTGAAAAAACGGGCGGCGATGGACCCCGATGATCCCGCTCCCCACATTGCCCTCGCCAGGATCTATGAGAAATCAAGCCGATGGGGAGAGGCGATTCAGGCATATCAAAGAGTCTATGACCTCTATTCCGAAGTGGGGTACCGATCAAAATTTCAGAGAAAAATCAATCACCTCCAGCCCCGCTGGGAGAAGGAAGAACGAGAGAAAACCCATGAATGCAAGGCGTGTCATGTCAACAACTATCCAAGAAAGTTTTATTGTGAAGAATGTGGGAGCCCCCTTTATCACAATCCCTTCCATTGGGCCTCTGCCTTTCTTCCGATGAAATGGATCCTCGGAATCATCACCATCCTCTTCCTCTTCTATCTCCTGGGAGGAATCGCCCTTTTCTTTGTTCTCCCTGTCTTTCTTGTTTTTCTGTTTCTACATTCCATAAAGAATCCACAAAGGAAGAAGAGAGAGTTGGAGGAGAGGATTGAGGTGCTTAAAAATCGCCTGGAAGAGGACCCGAAAAACCCTATATTCCACAGGAATCTCAGCAAAATCTATGAAGGGCTCAGGCGACCCAAAGAGGCTTTACAGGAATTGAAGATGGCTTACGACCTCATACCAGAGGACCAATCAGGTTACCGTTGGAAATTGGGGAGTGAGATCGTATCCCTCGAGAAATTGTGGAAAAAGGAGGAAGGAAAAAAGACTTTGGAATGTCGTGCCTGCAGAGCAAATAATAATCCCAGTATGCGAAACTGCGAAGCGTGCAATACCCCTCTGTACAAAAACGTTTTTCTGTGGGCTTATACCAATTTCGATCCAAAAGGGAAGGTGGTGATCATTGTACTCCCCTTTCTCTTTTCTCCTTTCATCTTCTGGCTTCCCTTTAAATATTATCTCTCCCTCACCCTCATCTGGCTCTTCGATGTTCTCTACTTCTTCTATCCCCATGAAAGGTTTACTACATCCTGGGAATGAAAAATGGTCCGCGAAGACGGACCAGCCCCCATCCAATCCACATTCTCCAGAGATCTAGTTGCAAGAGTTGCACATCCTAGATCAATTCTTAAATTTCAAGACCCGACCCTAATACCCTCTTGCTCTATCAACGATCTATCTACTATGTCCTGCTTTACTCTCTGGGGAATGTCCATCCTGCAACGGTTCCAAAAGGGAACCGTTGAGTAATACCCAAATTACTCGAGCTCCCGATAGGCATGGGTTCGAAACTGAGGTGTGCAGACACAGTAGAATATCAAGTCGATGTCACCACAATTAGTAATCCTCTGGCGCGTTCCTCCAGGGATGAGCACTACATCCCCCGGAGTCACCTCCGTCACAGTTAAATCACCTATTTCCATAAGTCCTCGCCCTTGAACGATAATATAACGCTCGTCAACACCTTCCAAGCAATGGAGCATCGTAGTGACCCCTGGCTCCACTCTCGCACGGGCAATAGACAAAGATTCATCGGCTGATGAATTTGAGAGTTCAACGATATCGCAGCGTTCTGGTGTAGAAAACTCCTTGGACAGATCTTGTTTAATGATGGCCGGTTCCATCATATCATTCCTCCGTCAAAACTTCGGGCGGTCCCATATTTCCGAGAAATCGGCTTCCCCTCAGCGAGGCAAACCAGAACTAATTTCAAATAGTCATTTGTCAATATTTATTTCCTTTGAAATGTGAGATCCCAAAACTTTTGGAGTCAAACCCAAACATTACACTTTACTTTCTATTCTGCATAGAAATAAAACTCACCCTTTTACATATTTTCTAATTTTTTCGAAAATGAATTTCTGATTCAAATTCCCTTTAGAAAAGTAGCAATGTAGCTATAGAAGATCATCATCAACTTTCATGTGAATATTATTTACAGATCTTTTTTCCAAATGCTTTCTCATACGCTTGGCATAGAGAAAGATAGTCAATAGAATCAGTATGTACAATCCAATAGGAGTAAGAATACATTGTCTTTTTGGGCCTGTATTTGATAATTCGCCACACGATTTCACCATCTTCTTCAGAATAAGTCGGCAAGGAATATTCAGAGGTGTAACGACTTGGCTTTAGAATGTCAATAGGAAGTTTGTAACCATCTATCCCCAATCGAACTTCTATCTTATCTATCTCCTCACCAGCCCAAAACTTTTCAGTATACAGACGAAGTTTAAAAATGACTTGACTTTTAAATTGGCGAGGATTTATCTTTTCGAAATATTCAAGATTGATGTGTTTTATCTCACCAGCTTCAAATGTGGTTTTAAAAGATGACCAGACGTGACTACATATATTTCCATCTAGATGTTCGAGACACTTTTTAATCTCCTGAATACTCTTCTCTCTAATTTTAACAATTGAACCTTTATCAACAAGATATGCAGTGTCCATTTCTGTGGACTGGAGATTTCCGTCTACTCGGACTTCGCCACAATCATTAGGAGTAACATTCAAATTATTATATGCACAAATAGTACCAAAATGAAATTCACCTAGTATACCATTGTTTTTTATTTCGTAAGATCTTCTTACTATTATTCCTTCCTCGGTAAGACGAATTTCAATCTTCTCAGATAATATTTCCAATGAATCTCCACCGCCTTGCAATGGAAAGAGCCCCTTTTCAATAACTCCATCAGTGTCGTTCATGGGAAGACAAATTACGGGGATTAGATAAATCACCAG